>CAYWHO010000342.1:0-2285 GCA_964458195.1 uncultured Arenimonas sp. | reverse complement strand
CTTGCCGCTCGGGCGTTCGACCTGGCTGCGCGCGAGTTGCTGCGAGACCTGGCCGGCGGTAATGCCCCAGGCCTGCAGCGCCTGCGGATCGAGATCGACGCGCACCTGGCGCTCGATGCCGCCGGACCGCGTGACCTGGGCGACACCGGGCACGCCGTACAAGGCCTTGCTGACTTCGCGGTCGACGAACCAGCTCAGCTCGTCCGGCGCCATGTCCTTGGCTGCGACCGCATAGGTCATCAGCGAGCCGCCGATGTTCACCTTGGCGACGATCGGCTCCTGGATGTCCTGCGGCAAGTCGGCGCGGATGCGGGTGATCGCGTCGCGGGTGTCGTCCAGTGCGGTGGCGAGGTCGGTATCGAGCAGGAACTCGATCGTCGTCGTGCTGGCGCCTTCGGTCACGCTGGACATGGTGCGTTTGATGCCCGGGATCGTCGCCACTGCGTCCTCGACGCGGCGCGTGACTTCGGTTTCCAGCTGGCTGGGCGATGCGCCCGGCAACGGCACCGTGACGGTGACCATGGGAAAGGAAATGTCCGGGAAGCGCGACACCGGCAACTGGTGGAAACCCCAGAGGCCGGCCACGCACAACACGAAGAACAGCATCAGCGCCGGCAATGGCCGGTTGATCGCCCAGGCGGAAAAGTTCATTGGGCCGGACCTGCGGCTTCGTTCACCACGCGCACCACGTCGCCATCGCCGAGGAACCCGGCGCCGCGTTCGACCACGCGATCGCCGGCCTGGATGCCCTCCAGGATCTCGGTGCGGCCATTCTCGGCGGCGCCGGTGCGTACGCGCAGGCGCCGCGCCACGTTGTTCGCATCCACGGTGAATACATACGGATAACCGTCGCGTTGAACGACGGCTGCCGTCGGCACGGTGACGCCCGTGCTGTCGCCGGTCAGGATGCGGCCCTGCACGAAAGCGCCGACCTTCAGCGTGCCCGGCTGCGGAAGATCGGCGTAGACGGTGCCGGTGCGCGTCTGCGCATCCAGGCCCGGCGTCACCGCGCGCACGCGGCCTTCGATCAGGCTGCCGTCGGAGGCGGCGATGCGCACGCGGGCGCCGGGCCGCACGCGGGCAAGCTCGGCTTCGGACAGTTCCGCACGCCATTCCAGCCGGCCCTGGCGGATCAGGCGCAGCAGTTCGGCGCCGGCCATCACGACCTGGCCGGGCTGCACCATGCGCTTGGCGATCACGCCATCGTCGGGTGCGCGCAGCGCGGCGAAGTCGCGGCGCAGTTGCACGCCGTCGCGTTGCGCGCGTGCGGTGGCCTGGCGCGCTTCCGCCTGCACCAGGGTCGCGCGCAGCTCGTCGAAAGCGCTGGCGCTGATCAGTTTTTCCTTGGCCAGCATCTGGCCGCGCGCGAGATTGGTTTTCGCCAAAGCCACGCCGGCGTCCGCCTCGTTGGCGGCGGCTTGCGCCTGGCGCAATTCGCTGTCGAGCGTGCGGTGGTCGAGTTCGAGCAGCACCTGGCCCTTGCGCACCTGCTGCCCGACATCGACCTTGAGCGCGGTGACGCGCACGCCGCTGATCTCGACGCCGAGCTGCATCTCTTCCCAGGCCGACACCGGGCCGGACGCGAGCAGGCTGCGTTCGATCGTCGTCGATTGCGCTCGCGTCAGGCTGACGGCGAGGCTGGCGGCCGGCGCTTCGGCGGTCGTTTCCGCTTCGGGCTTGGCGCCGCAGGCCGACAGGACGAGCGTTAGCGCGAGCGCAAGGCCGGCGCGATGAAGGTGCAAAGCCATGACGGGGGGCTCGATACGGATATCAGGGACATGATATGTTATCAGCCTCCTGACAATATGTGCCAGACGTCCCGAGCCAGCGCATGCGAGCCGCCGACAAATCCGACCCCCTGAACCTGGCGCTGAAGCAGCTGGACAACCTGTGTCGCATCGTCATGAGCTCGCGCTTGCGCGCGCAGGGCGTCGAAACCAGTTATCCGGCGGCGGCGGCCCTGGCGTTCCTGGAAGAGACCCCGGGCCTGTCCGGTGCGCAGCTGGCGCGCTGGGCCATGGTCACGCCGCAGACGATGAACCAGATCCTGGCCGGACTCGAACGCGACGGCCTGATCCGGCGGGAACCCGACCCCGAGCACGGCCGGATCCTGCGCACCTTCCTGACCGCGCGCGGCGAAGCCGAGAACCGGCGCTGCGAATCGCTCGGCGACCAGTTGATCGAGGACATGCAAGCCGGCATGACGCGGGCCGATCGCGCCGAGTTCCTGCGGCTCATCCGTCGTTGCCGCGACAACCTGCAGGCGCTGGCGAAGGACGAGAAGG
>CAYWHO010000341.1:0-2304 GCA_964458195.1 uncultured Arenimonas sp. | reverse complement strand
CGACCTGTCCCTGCCATCGAGACTTCGGCTACAGAAACGCATGCTGGATGCGCACCCGGATCTCGTCTTCGTTTCGAGTTGGGCCGAAGTGATGGGCCCGCAGGGCGAAATCCTGCTGTTGCATCGTCGCCCGGGCGACGCCGACGAGGCTACGCGCTTGCTCAATGTCGGACGAGTCGGGCCGCCCGGTCATGGCAGCGTGATGTTCCGGCGCGATGTCTACGAACGGGTCGGCGGCTACCGGCCTTTGTTCTACTACGCGCAAGACAGCGACTTGTGGCTGCGCATGGGCGCCGTGGGCAGGATCAACTACGTGCAGCAACCGCTCTATCGTTATCGGATCGCGGCGGAATCGATCAGCGGTCGGCTGCATGCGGACAAGGTTCCCTACGCCCGTTTGATCGACGAGCTGCATGCGGCGCGGCAGCGCGGCGAGGATGAGGCGCCGATCCTCGCCAGGGCCGTATTGCCGAGGCCGGGAACGACCAAGCGCACGCCCACTTCGGCGGACGCGACCAACTATTTCATCGGACGCTCGTTGTTCGCTCGCCGGGACCCGCGCGCGCGCCAATACCTGCGCGCCTGCCTGCGCGGAAACCCGCGCAACCTTCGCGCCTGGTGCCTGTGGCCGCTATCGGAGATCGTGGGTCCGTTCTGGAAAATTCCGGAACAGTCGGGCGCATGAGGATACTGTTCGCCGCCGACGTGATGCCTGATCCGGATTCGGGCGCAGGCGGTACGGAATGGCAGACCATCCAGGCGTTGCGCAGGCAGGGGCACGAAGTGGACGAAATATGGGCCGCCGATCTCGGGCGACGCATCCGCCACGGCAACCTGCATTATCTGCTGGAGCTGCCCGGCGCGTATCGACGCGCCATCGCCGAACGTTGCGCGAGCAAGCGTTACGACGTGATACACGCGAACCAGGGCCATTGCTACCAGGCGGCACGAGAACATCGGCGATTGCGCCGCAGCGGCGTATTCGTCTGCCGCAGTCATGGGCTGGACGATCACATGGAGCGCGTGCTTGCACCTTGGCGTACGCGCCTGGGCGTACGCTCTCGCCGCGGCCTGAAAAAACTCGCTGGCGGCGCGCTCGACACCCTGCTGCATCGCCACGATCGGCTCGCTTATCGGGAAGCCGATGGCATCCTGGTCAGCAGCAGCGCCGACGAGCGCTACCTGCGGGATGTCATGCATGTGCCGGCCGCGAGGATCGGTCGCGTGGCGCAGGCGCCCGCCGATGCTTTCGTCGGCACGCCGGCGCCTTCGATGGATCAAAGCCGGATCGAGCGCATCCTGCACGTCGGCGGCTTCGCCTACTGGAAGGGCGTGCATGCGGTCGCGGAAGCCGCCAATCGCCTTCTCGCCGGAACCTCGCGCGAACGGTTGACCTGGGTCTGCCGTCAGGAGGAGCAGGACCACGTCCGAGAGTTGCTGGCGCCGCCGGTGCGCGAGCGCGTCGACCTTGTGGCCTGGGTGCCGCAGTCCGAGCTGCGCGCGATCTACGATCGCCACGGGATCTTTCTCGCCCCGTCCTTGTTCGAGGGCTTCGGCAAGGTCTTCCTGGAGGCGATGGCACGCGGCCTTTGCGTCGTCGGTACCGGCGCTGGCGGCATGCCCGACGTGATTCGCGACGGCATGGATGGCTTCCTGGTCGACTACAACGACGCCAACGGCATCGTGGCATGCATCGAACGGTGCTGGGCCGATCCGGAACTGGCGCGATCGGTTTCCGTTGCCGCGGCCGCGCGCGCGCGCGAGTACTCCTGGGATCGGGCAGGCCGGGAAATCGTGGCTTTCTACGAACGCCTGCTGGTCGCGCGCAGGAAAGAGGAGAACGATCGATGAACGTTTGGCTGGCGCGTTGCCTGTATTCCATGCGCGAGTTCTTCCGTATCGCGGGTTGTCGATTGCGTGTGCACGGATACCGCCTCGCCGGTGGCCGCGATATCGACGGAAAGTGCCTGTTCGGGCGCGGCGTCCGCATCGAGCGTCCCTGGCGCGTCTCGATCGGCACGCGTTGCAGTCTGCAGCCCGGCGTCTGGATCAACGTCGTCGACGACCATGCGCGGCTGGTGGTCGGTGCATATACCTTCATGGGACGGGGCGTCGAAGTCGACGTGAAGCAGCACGTCGCTATAGGCCGTGGTTGCCTGATCGCGCCGGGCGTGTTCGTCACCGACCATAACCACGGAATGCGGCTTGGCCCGCCGATGTTCGAACAGGCTTGCGTCGCCGAAGAGACGAAGATCGGCGACGATGTCTGGACCGGCCACAACGTCCACATCACCGACATGAACC
>CAYWHO010000340.1:0-2308 GCA_964458195.1 uncultured Arenimonas sp. | reverse complement strand
TTGGCCTGCACGGCGCCGGCGCCCAGCGCGAGCGCGGCGATCAGCAGCGGAAGGATTCGTGATTTCATCTGGCGGCTCCTGGAAAGTGACTCGGCAGATACTGGATATCGGTCGTCTCGTCCCTCGCCTGGCCAGCGACCGTCCCACATCGTCTTGCGCCGATGCTGCATCGGCTTGCCTCAACGCGACCTGAAGCACAATTTGTCGGCCGCCGTCAGGCGACTTTCGGTCGCGGCCCCAACCCAAGCAATCGCCGCCATGCGCGCAACCAGGGCTGCTTGCGTCGCTCGGTGAGCAAGCTGAGTGCCACGCAAGCGGCCAGCACCGCAAGGGCGGCCAATGTCGATTGCCACGCAGAGCGACTGTCGTAGAAGCCACTGGCCCGCAATAGCAGCAACAGGGGCAGGTGGTAGCAGTAAATCGAAAACGTCGCGTCTGCCAACCAGGCGATCGCGGCCGACAGGCGTGGGCCGAAGCTCGGCGTCGCCGGATGCAGGATCGCCGCCATGACCAAGCCTACGGGCAGCAGCAGGAAAAGATCCCATGGCAGGTGAGCGGAGAAGTTCTGTCCGATCTGCTCGCGACCCCATTCGCGCAACCACCCCAGCATCGCGTAACCCTGCGGAAGGCAGAGCAAGAGCAGAACGAGAATGCCGGCGATGCCGGCCAGCGCCACGGGTCGCGAGGGCAAGTCGGCGATGCGCCCGCGCGCTCGATACAACCAAACCCCGGCCAGCCATAGCGGGAAGAGCAAGAGTATTTTCGTACCGGCTATCGCCGCCGCTGCGAGCAGCAACACCCAGCGTCGCTGGCCGCGCGCATACACCCAGGCGCCGAACAGCATGTAGTACCAGTACTCGTAGGCGATCGACCACAGCGGGCTGTTGCTGAGCCAACGCAGGGCCAGGCCGGGTCCCTGATAGAGAAACGCCGGGAACAACGGCGCGCCGGCCAATGTCCGTGCATCGGTCGGAGAAGGAAAAGTTGCATACAGCTCGGGCATCCAGGCCCGCCCGGCGAGATCCGCGCAAAAGGTCAGCAGCATGGCCGGCAGCAACACCGAGTGCAGGCGGGCGAGACGCGCGGCGAGGTAATCACGGAAACAGTCGTGCCGCGACTCGACCACATACGCGATGACGACCCCAGACAACACGAAGAACGCGATCACGCCAAGGCGGCCGAAGCCCTCCAGCGCGCCATGGCCAGGTCCGGTGTATCCGAGTTGCGCGGCGTGCGTCATCAACACCAACAAGGCCGCGCACAGCCGATAAGCATGCAGGCGATCGGAAACCTCGGGCGTCATTGCCGAGGAACGATGACGGGCAGGGTCATTCGGCCAGTACCGAACGGTCAGATCCGCGAAAGCACGCGACCCACCTTGCGCAAACCCCGCCGCCAGAACGCGACTTTCGGTCTCGGCAGATCGTCGTGTCGGCGCGGAAAGCGGCGCTGCAGCGCGGCGGGATCGCCCCCGCGCAAGACGATCGGCGAACCGCGCGGCACGTTGATGCGATCGAATCCCTGATAGCTGACCCGGAACGCCACGCGCAAGGAATCGGTATGAACTTCGTCGCTTCCGTGCACCAACAGCTGGTTGAACACCAGAACATCGCCCGGCGCCAGTACAGCGTAATGCGGCTCGATGTCCGGTAACGCCTCGGGAAGAATACGATCGTGGTGCGTTTCCCCCTTGACGCGATGCCAAGGAAGAAAGCCGTGAACGTGCGAGCCGGGCAACACCCGCATGGCGCCAGTCTCGATCGTGACGTCGTCGAGCGCGGTCCAGGCGATCAGCTTGCGCGGCTCTTCGGGGCGGGAGATGAAGTCCTGGTGGTACGGAACGGCGTTCCGCTTTCCCTTCGGCTTGTACACGACGCTGTTCTCGTACATGAACAGGTCTTCGCCGAGTTCGCTGGCGATTGCGTCCAGAACCGCCGGAGCCTGGGCGATATCCCAGAATCCCGGGTGACGTTGCAGAACGTCATACAACGCACCCTGGTCGGAACGATGACGCAAGTAGTAGGCGCCGAATGGATCCTCGAGCGCGAGTTCGGCGTAACCGATGATCTGCGCAAGTTGCTCGCGCGCCTCGCGAACGCGCGCCGGCGAATGCACGGCATGCAAGATGGTAAAACCATCGCGGCGGAGGTCGTAACTGGCGCGGGGCGCAGTAGCGGCGGGAGTATCCATGCCCGCTATCCTAGCCAGATTCCCGTCGGACCGCTGCCCGCCGATCGCGCGCGGCGCCCGATCAGCGCACCAGCCAGTCGACGATGCGGCGGGCGAACCGGGAATACGGCGCATCGAA
>CAYWHO010000339.1:0-2322 GCA_964458195.1 uncultured Arenimonas sp. | reverse complement strand
GCTGCCGTCCACCCAGGTGATCACCGCATCGATCGGCGCCTCGCTCATGGGCAGGTCGTCACCAGTGCTTCGCTACCGGCCAGCCACCACGTACGCCGGTTGGCGACGCCGACGCGGCGCGCATGCGCGGCGTCCAGGCGCAGGCATTCGCCGGGCTTGTCTTCCGGCACCAGCAGCACTCGCGTGTGCGGCGACTCGCGCAGCCAGGCCTCGGCGCGTTTGAGTTGCAGTTCGCGCGAGGCGCGAAAACCGAATTCGGTCGTCGGACCGACCGCCTGCAGCAGGTTCTGTTCCTTCCAGTCGACCAGGCCGATCGTTGCTCCCGCGCCGGCGAGTTGGCGCGCCTGCCGCATCAAGGCGCGCGAAGAACTGCTCGGATCCAGGGCCGGATGCGCGACCAGACCATAGCCCGTCCAGATCGCTGTCAGCGCGATGGCGACGGCGATCGCGCCCCGCGCGGGGCGCAACCAAAGTGCAGCGAGCACCGACAGGCCGCCGACAGCGGCCAGCATCATCCACAACCAACGTGCTTCGGCGCCGAGGCTGCGCTCCTCGACGAGCTTGCGGGCGAAGGAAGGATCGGACAACAGTGCGCTGGCGCCCAACGCCAACAACAGCAGGCCGAGCAACAGCGCGAACATCCACAGAAGCCAGCGGAATCCGCGCCGCTGCGACAACGCCGGCAGGAAGGGCGCCGCCGCCAATGCGAACGCCGGCAGCGCCGGCAGGATGTACATGTCGCGTTTGCCGGCGCTGGCGCTGAAGAAGGCCAGCACCATCAATCCCCACGCCAGCGGCAGCCAGACGCGCGCATCGCGTCCGGCGAAGGCGTTCTTCCAATCGCGCCACAACCAAAGGAACGCCAATGAGAACGGCGCCCAGAACAGGCCGACGATCTCGAGGAAATACCAGGCCGGCTCGTAGTGATGCCAGGGATCGACGTAACGCTCCGCCGTCTGCTTGAACAACAGGTTCTGCACATAGGCCTGGTGTTCCGGGTTGTCGCTGCCAAGCGCGACCGACAGCATCGGCACCAACCAGAGCGCGATCGCGGAGAAGAACGCGAGCGCGCCGAGCAGCCAGCGGCCGGCATTGCCGGAGCCGAGCTCGGCGATGCCCTGCCAGCGCCAATGGCGCATCGCCGCGTAAGGCAACAAGGCGAGCAAGGGCAGGAAACCCACGCCTTTGAGGATCACGCCGATGCCGGCGGCGAAACAGCCGGCCCAGAACCAGCGCCAACGCGGGCCGAGCAACAGATGCCGGCACAGACCATAGAACGCGAGCGTGGTGAAGAACACCAGGGTCGGGTCGATCTGCGCGCGCTTGAACTGGTAAACGAACTGCAAGGCGCTGAGTATCGCGATGGCGGCCCACAGCCCCGCCGCGGGAGTCCACAAACGTTTCGCCAGGTCGCGGGCCAGCCAAAGCACGCCCATGCCCGACAGCAGCGAGGGCAGCAGGAAACTCCAGCGCCAACTGCCGGTGAGCTTGAAGCACAGCGCCAGCAGCCAGAAATACACCGGTGGCTTGTCCGGATACAGTTCGATGCCGCGATGCGGGAACAGCCAGTCGCCGCTCTCGACCATCTGCTTGGCCACGAGCACGAAACGCGGTTCGTCGGCCGGCCAGGGATCGCGCAGCCCATAGCCGACCGCGAGCACCCAGAATGCGATGAGGAAAAACCAGAAAGTCTGACGGCGCTCGTTCATGCGCGCACTTTAGCCCAGCGCGCCTTGCGCAACAGCGCGTAGAAGAAACCGTCCATGCCGTCCTCGCCGGGCAGGCGCTGGCGGCCGGCGCCCGACGCACGGCCGTAGTGCTCAGGCAGCTCGACCGCCGTCGCATCGGGCCTGCGCCGCAGGAACGCGTCTATCCGGGTTTCGTTTTCGGCTTTCAGGACCGAACACGTGGCGTACAGCAGGTGTCCGCCGGGCGTAAGCAACGGCCAAAGGGCATCGAGCAATCGGGCCTGCAAGGCAGCGAGTTCGACGATGTCCTGTTCGCGGCGATGCCATTTGATATCGGGCTGGCGCCGGATGATGCCGGTGGCCGAGCAGGGCGCGTCGAGCAGCATTGCGTCGAACGCGCGACCGTCCCACCAGGACGCAGCTACGCTGGCGTCGGCGGCGAGCAGGCGCACGCGTTCGGACGCGAGTCCGAGACGTCGCAGGTTTTCCGCGATCTTGCCCAAGCGGCGCGCATCGACATCGATGGCGCAAAGTTCGCCGGTTTCGCCCAGGCGCATCGCCAGTTGCGCCGTCTTTCCCCCGGGTGCGGCGCAGGCATCGAGCACGCGCGCTTCCGCGGCGAACGGCAGCGCCT
>CAYWHO010000338.1:0-2331 GCA_964458195.1 uncultured Arenimonas sp. | reverse complement strand
TCGGCGGCCGACCCGGCGTACTGGCAGCACATGGTCACCTTCGGCATCTCGATCGGCCTGCAGGGCAACCTGAATCCCAGTACAGACTTGCCGGGCATCATCGCCGGCAGCACGAAATGGACTAACCCGCTCGATGCCGAAGACGACGATCGCATCGACGACCTGTGGCACGCATCGGTCAACGGCCATGGCAGTTTCGTTGCAGCGACGACACCCGCCACCTTCGCCCAGGCTCTGCTCGATGCCCTGGCCCTGATCGCCGCGCGCCGCGGTTCGGGTTCGAACGTCGCGACGAACAGTACCTCGTTCCAGGACAATACCCGTGTGTTCCAGGCGCGTTATCTGACCGGCAACTGGACCGGCGAGCTCGCGGCCTATGCTGCGACCTCGGCCGGTGTTGCGGCCGAACCGTCATGGCAGGCCTCGCAGATGATTCCGGCCTACGGCGTGCGCAAGGTATTCACCTGGACCGGTGCGGCCGGCGCCACCTTCCCGACGGCGAGCCAGCTGACGACGCTGGATCAGAGCCTGCGCCCGCTGTCGCCGGTGAACGGTACGGACAATGCCAACTACATCAAGGGGCAGAGCACGAAGGAGCGCCGCTTCGATGGCGGCACCTTGCGCAGCCGAACCATCACGATTAGGTCTGGTGGCGCTGATGTCGTGGCGGGTACGCCGATGGGCGATATCGTCAATTCCAGCCCGATCTACGTGTCGGAGCTGTCGACGATCTTCGTGGGCGCCAACGACGGCATGCTGCATGCCATCAATTCCGCGACCGGTGCCGAACATTTCGCCTATGTCCCAGCCGGTATCAACATGACGGCCTTGGGTGGACTCAGCGATCCGCAGTACGCGCATGGTTACTTCGTCGATGGCCCGATCGCCGTGTCGACCACCAAACAGACCCCCGGTCACAACTACCTGGTCGGCGCACTCGGTCGTGGTGGCAAGGGTGTCTATGGTCTTGAAGTAACCAACCCGGCGGCGTTCGCCGCCACCGATGTCAAGTGGGAACGCACCACTGGCGCCAATATGGGCTATGTGCTCGGCGAGCCCCTGGTCGTCACGCTCAACAACGGCGCCAAAGGCGTGATCGTCAGCAACGGCATCAACAGCACGAGCGGCAACGCGGTGCTGTTTATCCTGAACATCGCCACTGGCGCCATCATCAAGGAGATCGACACTGGTGTCGGCAGCGACAACGGCCTGTTCGCGCCGCGCGGCTGGGACAACGACAACAATGGCACGGTGGACTACGTCTATGCGGGCGACCTGAAGGGCAATCTCTGGAAGTTCGACCTGACCAGCAACCTGGTCGCCAATTGGCAGATCGCGCTCAGCGGCAACCCGCTGTTCGTGGCCAAGGATGCGTCGAACGTTCGTCAGCCGATCACGGCTGGTCTGGCGCTGGCGCTCGAACCGATCACCGGTCGCCGCTGGGTCTTCCTGGCGACAGGGCGGTTCCTGAGCACGACCGATCTGTCCGACATGTCGGTGCAGAGCACCTACGGCATCATCGACGACGGCGTCGCCGACGTGGACAGCCGTACCGGTGCGGCAGCGTTCGGCGAATTGCAGAAGCGGAGCATCCTTGTCGCCGGACAGGTGAGACTGGACACCGACGGAGACGGCGATACCAATCAGCTTCCCGCCGGTACCGACAATTTGTTCCGCGATGTACGCGGCTTCGAACCGAACGGCACCTTGCCCGCCGGCAAGAAGGGCTGGTTTATCGACATGGTGAAACCGCCTACGCCTACGTTGGAGGGCGAACGAACGGTCAGCAATCCGCGTGTCTTTGGCACGGTGCTGGTGACCGCCAGCCTGATTCCGCCGACCAACAACACCTGTGACGCCGGCGGTAACGGTTACATCAACGCGCTCGATGCCTTTACCGGCACCAGCCTGCCGCAGGCCTTCTTCAACGCCAACCTGACCAAGACCGGCGGCAACGCGAACTTTGCCGACGATACCCTGACCAGCGGCAGCGATACCGTCGCGATCGGCTCGGTTGACCTTGGCCTCGGCATGCCGACGTTGCCTACGCTGATCGATCAGTTGCTGGTGGCGGGTGGTTCCACGGGTACACTGGGTTCGATCAGCATCAACCCGCAGGGCAATGGCTCGCGGCGACTTTCCTGGCGCGAAATCCTGAAGGACTGACATGTTCGCATTTGCCCGTACCCAGAAGCAGCGCCGGGGCTCGCGCCCCGGCCATCAGTATGGTTTCACCTTGCTCGAGCTGATGATCGTCGTGACCGTGATCGCCATTCTGGCGGGCATTGCGATCAGCAGCTACGAATACGCCATGCGCAAGTCGCGGCGCGC
>CAYWHO010000337.1:0-2344 GCA_964458195.1 uncultured Arenimonas sp. | reverse complement strand
CCGCGCCAGCGCTTGGCGCCCGCCGTGCCGAGTTTTTCCAGGTTGTGTTCGACGTTGCCGACTTCACCGATGGTGGCGCGGCAATCGGTCGGCACGCGGCGCATTTCGCCGGAGCGAAGGCGAAGCGTGGCGTAACCGGCGTCGCGGGCGATCAACTGCGCGCTGGCGCCGGCGGCGCGGGCAATCTGGGCGCCCTTGCCCGGCTTCATCTCGATGCAATGCACGGTCGAACCGATCGGCATGTTGCGCAGCGGCAGGGTATTGCCCGCCTTGATCGGCGCATCCTTGCCGGCGATGACCTGGTCGCCCTGGGCCAGACCCTTGGGAGCGATGATGTAACGGCGCTCGCCATCGGCATAGCACAGCAGCGCGATATGCGCCGTGCGGTTCGGATCGTATTCGATACGCTCGACACGGGCGGGAACGCCTTCCTTGTCGCGCTTGAAATCGATCAGACGGTAATGCTGCTTGTGGCCACCGCCGATGTGGCGAGTGGTGATACGGCCGTAGTTGTTGCGGCCGCCGCTCTTGCCCTGCTTCTCGACCAGCGACTCCAGCGGACCGCCCTTGTGCAGGCCGGCGGTGGAGACTCGCACCATCGAACGACGGCCGGGCGAAGTCGGTTTGAAAGTAATCAGTGCCATGGGTTCTGCCTCAGGCCTTGGCCATCACGTCGATCGTCTGGCCTTCGGCCAGGCGAACGTAAGCTTTGCGCCAGTCGCCACGACGGCCGGCGCGGAAACGGAAGGACTTGTTCTTGCCCTTGACGTTCACCACGTTGACCGCTTCGACGGTGACGTTGAACAGCGATTCCACGGCCGACTTGATGTCGCCCTTGGTCGCGTCGCGCGCCACTTCGAAAACGTACTGGTTGATTTCCTGCACGCGCACGGTCTTTTCGGACACGCGCGGCGCACGGATCACCTGGAGAAGTTTCGCGTTGCTCATGCCAGCCACTCCTCGACCTTCTTGACCGCTTCGGCGGTCATGATCACGTGCTCGGCGCCGACGAGGGCGACCGGATCCAGCCCCTGAACGTCGCGAACCTGCACGTACGGGATGTTGCGGGCAGCGAGGTACAGCGCATCGGAACCGTTTTCGGTGACGATGAGCGGACGCTCGGACAGGCCCATTTCCTTGAGCTTGCCGACCAGACCCTTGGTCTTGGCTTCGGCCACTTCGAACTGCTCGACGACCGACAGGCGGCCCTGGCGATTGAGCTCGGACAGGATCGCGCACAGGGCGCCGCGGTACATCTTGCGGTTGACCTTCTGCTCGAAGCTGCGCGGCTTGGCGGCAAACGTGACGCCGCCGCCGATGAAGATCGGGGCGCGGTAGTCGCCGTGACGCGCGCCACCGCCCTTCTGCTTCTTGAATTTCTTCGTGGTGCCCGTGACTTCCGAGCGGGTCAGCTGGGCCTTCGTGCCAGCACGACCGGCGTTGCGGAAGGCAACGACGACCTGGTGCACGAGATCCTTGCTGAATTCGCGGTCGAAAACGCTGTCGGAAACCGACAGCTTCGCCCCGCTACCAATGACGGCGAGTTCCATGTCTTGACTCCTCAACCCTTCGTGCCCGGACGGACGACGACGTCGCCACCCGGCGCACCCGGCACGGCACCCTTGATGGCGATCAGGCCGCGTTCGGCGTCGACCTTGACCACTTCCAGGTTCTGCGTGCTCTGATTCACCGCACCCATGTGACCGGACATCTTCTTGCCCGGAAACACGCGACCCGGCGTCTGGCGCTGGCCGATCGAACCCGGCGAGCGATGCGACAGCGAGTTACCGTGGGTAGCGTCGCCCATGGTGAAGTTCCAGCGCTTGATGGTGCCCTGGAAACCCTTGCCCTTGGTGACGCCCTGGACGTCGACGATCTGGCCGACGCTGAAAATGTCCGCCTTGATCTCGCCGCCGATCTGGTAGTTGCCCAGATCCTTGGCATCGACGCGGAACTCCCACAGACCGCGACCCGCCTCGACCTTCGCCTTGGCGTAATGGCCGGCCAGCGGCTTGCCGATCAGCGCAGCGCGCTTGGCGCCAGCGGTGACCTGCACGGCGCTATAGCCGTCGGTTTCCTGGGTCTTGATCTGGGTGATGCGGTTGGGAGTAGCTTCGATCAGCGTGACCGGGACGGAACGACCGTCGTCGGTGAATACGCGACTCATGCCGGCCTTGCGGCCAATGATTCCGATAGTCATGTCCGTCACCTCAGGTCAGCTTGATCTGGACATCGACGCCCGCCGCGAGCTCGAGCTTCATGAGCGCGTCTACGGTCTTGTCGTTGGGGTCGACGATATCCAGCACGCGCTTGTGCGTGCGGGTCTCGTACTGGTCGCGCGCGT
>CAYWHO010000336.1:730-2370 GCA_964458195.1 uncultured Arenimonas sp. | reverse complement strand
CGCGCCGCAGTGGTGGCCCGACCTCGTGGGTGGAATGAAATGGATCCATGCCAAGCTCACGCTGGTCATCGTGATGATGGCGTATTACGTCTTCTGCGGCCGCCTGCTCAAGCGCGCTGCGGCAGGCGGCGTGCTGCCGTCGGCGAAGGCGTTGCGCATCATCAACGAACTGCCGGTAGTGCTGCTGCTCGCGATCATCTACCTGGTGATCGCCAAGCCGTTCTGAATCTTCCGGTCAGCGGTCGCCGCCGCGCCAGGTAAGGTCCCGCTCCGGCTCGGATTTCGGCACTGCGATGCGATAACCCAGCCAGGCCATCGGCAAGGGCAGGGCAAGGCCGGCGATCATCATCCAGGCCGGGTGCGCGTACTGCAGGAAGTTCATGGAGGTCGCCAGCAACACGGTGACGCCCACCAGCATCGCCGACAGCAGGGGATGTGCCCGGCTGATGCGCGCTGCAGTCCAGGCACCGGCGACGGCGCCGACGACCCAGGCCACCAGCACGATCAACAAGGCGGCGATCGGCAGCCTGGCGATCCAGGCGTTCATCGCAGCGGCGTCGTTGAGGTCGAGATTCAGCGGTGGCGGGTATCGGTAGATGCCGATCATCTCGATGGCCGCCACGCAAACGAACATCACCAGCAGTCCAGCCAGTACCGCAAGTATCGTGCGCGCCATCGCTCAGTCTCCGTGATTCGGAGCGAGTGTCGAATCGCCCGCCGGAAAAGACAAGGGCCGCGATGCGGCCCTTGTTTGCGGAGCGACGAACGGCGGAATCAGCGCGACGTGCGGGTCTCGCTGCGGCGCTGCCGCTGCTCCTGGCCCGCGGCGCCGCCGCGGTTGCCGGCGTGGGCATGACGCGGGTTTTGCTGGGCGTGCGGGCGACGCTGCTTGCTCGGCGGTCGCTCTCGGCTTCCTGCCTCCCGCGACACTTGCGCGTCCTTGCGCGGCGGTCGGTTGCCGGACGGACGACCGGCCGACGGACCATCGTTGCCCATGCGGATCGGGCGGCTAGGTGCATAGCCCTCGACCGGAACCATCTCGATATCGGCCTTCAGCAC
Organism: uncultured Arenimonas sp.; assembly: GCA_964458195.1. Classification (GTDB taxonomy): domain Bacteria; phylum Pseudomonadota; class Gammaproteobacteria; order Xanthomonadales; family Xanthomonadaceae; genus Arenimonas. Next base: position 1,311 of record CAYWHO010000336.1, on the reverse strand, counting down.
GCGATGGATCGCGCGCAGCAACTGCGCTTCGTCCGGCGAAACCAGCGAAATCGCTTCGCCGTTGGCGCCGGCGCGACCGGTGCGGCCGATGCGGTGCACGTAGTCTTCGGCGACCATCGGCAGATCGTGGTTGATCACCAGCGGCAGCAGCGGGATGTCGAGCCCGCGCGCGGCCACGTCGGTGGCGACCAGCACGCGCGCCTTGCCTTCCTTGAATTCCTTCAGGGCTTTGAGGCGCTGCGCCTGGCTCTTGTTGCCGTGGATGGCGACGGCGCTGATGCCGGCCTTCTCGAGCTGTTCGGCCAAGCGGTTGCAGCCGTGCTTGGTCTTGCCGAACACCAACACCTGTTCCTGCCAGCGCTGGCTGAGGATGTCGATGAGTAGGTCGCGCTTGCGGTTGCCGTCGACCGGGTGGGCGCGATGCGTGACCTTTTCGGCGATGGTATTGCGCGCGGCGATCTGCACTTCGCGCGGATCGCGCAGCATTTCCAGCGCGAGCTTCTTCAGCGCGTCCTCGAACGTGGCCGAGAACAGCAGGGTCTGGCGCTTGCCCGGCAGCTTGCCGAGGATGCGCTTGATCG
>CAYWHO010000336.1:0-720 GCA_964458195.1 uncultured Arenimonas sp. | reverse complement strand
CAGGAAGCCCATGTCGAGCATGCGGTCGGCTTCGTCGAGCACGAGCATCTCGATGCCGGACAAATCGACATTGCGCTGGTCGAGGTGGTCGATCAGGCGGCCGGGGCAGGCGACGAGCACGTCGACGCCGCGACGCAGGGCGTCGATCTGCGGGTTCATGCCGACGCCGCCGTAGATGGTGGCGACCTGCAGGCGCTGGTACTTGCTGTAGGCGCGGATGCTGTCGTTCACCTGCACGGCCAGCTCGCGCGTGGGGACGAGGATCAGGGCGCGCGGCCGGCGATCGGTGCGCTGTCCCATGCCGTGCAGGCGCTGCAGCATCGGCAGCACGAAGGCCGCGGTCTTGCCGGTACCGGTCTGGGCGCCGCCCAGCAGGTCGTGGCCGGCGAGAACCAGCGGGATGGCTTCGGCCTGGATCGGCGTGGGCGCGGTGTAGTTGCGTTCGGCAAGCGCGCGAACGAGCGCGGGCGCGAGCCCGAGCGATTCAAAGGACATGTGTTACTCCGTTTTTACCCGGAGCGTTCCCTGGAACCGCGCTGCGAGTCTATTGCTCTGATTGTCGCCAGCGCTTCTTTATTGAGGCGGGGCGGCTTGCGCTGCGAAACGTGCGGGAGGAGACCGGGCGGGTTCGATGGAACCGGCAGGCGGCCGCCGAGGGGAAAACGAACCCGGAGCAGCAAACGGTACGCACTGTACGCGAATTTGCTGCGTCGCGCCAAT
>CAYWHO010000335.1:0-2381 GCA_964458195.1 uncultured Arenimonas sp. | reverse complement strand
CGAGCAGATGCCGTTCGACAGGGTCTCGGGCAGCATCGGCACGACGAAGCCGGGGAAATAGACCGAGGTGCCGCGCAACACCGCCTCGTCGTCCAGCGCCGTGCCGGGCCGCACGTAATGCGAGACGTCGGCGATCGCGACGATCAGGCGAAAACCCTTGCCGTCGGTTTCGCAATACACCGCGTCGTCGAAATCCTTGGCGTCTTCGCCATCGATGGTCACCAGCGGCGTGCGCCGCAGGTCCACGCGTTCGCGCGCGACCTCGGTCGGCACTTCGACCGGCACCGTGGCGGCCTCGTCCAGCGCCGGTTTCGGGAATTCGTGCGGCAGGTTATGGCCATGGATCGCCATCTCGACCACGCGCGAGGGCGTCAGCTTGTCGCCGAGCACCACCAGCACCTTGCCGATCGGCGGCCGGCCCGGCTGCGGCGGCTCGGTCATCTCGCAGACCACCAGCTGGCCTTCGCGGGCACCGTTGCGCGCGTCCGGCGGAATCAGCAGTTCGGTGAGTATGCGGCGGTCGTCCGGCACCACGGTGCCGATACCGGCGCGTTCGCCGTAACGACCGACCACGCGCGTGATGCGCCGTTCGAGCACCTCGACGATCGCGCCTTCGCGCCGACCGCGATGATCGACATTGGTGACGCTGGCCAGCACGCGGTCACCATGCAGGGCCTTGCGCATTTCGCCCGGCGGCAAGAACAGGTCGTCGCCGCCCTTTTCCGGTTTCAGGAAACCGAAACCTTCCGGGTTGGCGATCACGACGCCGGCGATCAGGTCGAGCTGTTCGGCCACGGCGAAGCCGCCGCGCCGGTTCATCAGCAGCTGGCCGTCGCGCAGCATGGCGTTGAGCCGGCGCGACAGGGCGTCCAGCCGGTCGGGCGCGGTCAGCTTCAGCGCGCGGGAGATCTCCTCGACCGTCAACGGACCGGGCGCATCGGACAGGAAAGCGATCAGGGCTTCGCGACTGATGATCGGATTCTCGTAGCGCTGCGCTTCGCGCGCGGCGTGCGGATCGGTTCGGTGCCCCGGCTTGCGGGCGGGGCCTGCCTTGCCGGGTTTGCCGCGCGGGCCGGCGGGTTTGCCGCCGCCTTTTTCGTCTTTCCGGGCCGGACCCTTGCGGGCGGGCTTGTCGTCGCGACCGGCGCTGAGCTGGATGGAATCGGGCAGCCAGGGTGGCCGGGAACCGCCGCCGGCCTTTTTCTTCGGGGTTTTCTTCATGCGCGCATGGTACACCGCCGACCTGAACGGACCCGCCTCGCCGGCGGCTCGGCCGGCTGGAAATTGACAAACGCCGCGCCGATCTTTAGATTACGCGGCTCTTTCGCCCATGGCGGAAGATTGGCCCAGGTGGCGGAATTGGTAGACGCACTAGTTTCAGGTACTAGCGGGTAAAACCGTGGAGGTTCGAGTCCTCTCCTGGGCACCAGATCGAAAACAGACCCCCGAGCAATCGGGGGTTTGTCGTTTCCGGACCTGAAAACGCCGCGTTCGCGCGACACATCGCGGCCAGCGCGTCCGAACATGCGCGCATGGGATATGGCAGGCTTCCCGCATTGCCCACGCGCCCGCCCCGGATACGCATGCCGTCCGAAGAACTCACCGAGGCCCTCGCCGAATTCGATCGCAGCCTGGCACTGGCGCGACTCGGTCATTGGCGTGAGGCCCTGGTCGCGACGGAACGGGTACTGGCGCTCGCACCCGACAGGATCGAAGCGTTGCAGCTTCGCGGCGAATTGCTGCAAAAACTCGGGCGCACGAACGAAGCGGCTGCCACTTTCCGTGAGCTCGCGACGGCGCAGCCGGAACGGGCCGATGCCTGGACCGGGCTCGGCACGGCACAACTCGCGCTCAACCGGGTCGAACGGGCGCTGCAAAGTTTCGACCGCGCCCTGTCGCTGCAGGCTGAAGATGTCCGCGCCTGGATCGGCCGCGGCGCGGCGTTGCAGCGCCTGTCGCGCTGGAACGAAGCGCTGGAATGTTACGAACGAGCGCGACGGCTGCGACCGGATCTGGTCGGCGTGCTGAACAACCGCGCACTCGCGCTCTCGTCCCTGGGACGCTGGGACGAAGCGGCAACGGCCTATGCCGAGTTGCTCGATGCGGTGCCGGAGTTCCCCTACGCCCTCGGACGATTGCAGCGGGCCCGCGCCCAGGTCTGCGACTGGCGAGACCACGACGCCTTGCGAGCGCGCATCGTCGCCGGCATCGGCGCGGGCCAGCCCGTTTGCGATCCGTTTTCCTTTTTCGCGATTTCCGACTCGCCGGCGCTACAGCAAGCCTGTGCGCGACTGTACGCACAACGCCAGCACCCCGGCCCCGGCGCGGCCTCGCCGCGGCCCCGCCCGGCGCAGGACGGCAAGATCCGCCTGGCCTACCTG
>CAYWHO010000334.1:0-2398 GCA_964458195.1 uncultured Arenimonas sp. | reverse complement strand
TCTTGATGGCTTTGCGCGGACCCTTGCGGGTACGAGCATTGGTACGCGTGCGCTGGCCGCGCAGCGGCAGGCCGCGGCGATGACGCAGGCCCCGGTAGCAGCCCAGGTCCATCAGGCGCTTGATCGAGATGCCCACTTCGCGGCGCAGGTCGCCTTCGACGACGTACTTGCCGACTTCGGCACGCAGCTTCTCGACCTCGGACTCGGTCAAGTCGCGGATCTTGGTGTTGGGGCTGACGCCCGCGTTGCCACAAACGAGCTTCGACCGGGTACGGCCGATGCCAAAGATACTTTGCAGGCCTACCCAGACATGCTTCTGGACAGGCAGGTTTACACCCGCGATGCGCGCCATGAGGCGATCTCCAAAACGAATTGAGCGCAATGAATCGAAAAGTATAGCAGGGCTTCGGATTCCTAGGAAGTCCCCGGGCCGAAGCCCGAAAACCCGGCATGGGGAGTGTGCCCATGCTCCGGCGACGAACCGGGAGTCTGCCTCGGAGGGAAAGCCCTCTCCGGCAACCCCGCGCTACTCCAGCGCAGGGACGGAACCCCGGCTCACCCGTACGCAAAGCCGTCGTACGGGTCGCCCATCAATGTGGCCGCTGCGGGCTCTGCCGCCGCGCCACGTGGCGACTTACCCCCGGATACCGCCGCGGGGGGAACCGCCCTTCAAATTCGCTTTCTTCATCAGGCTCTCGTACTGATGCGACATCAGATGCGCCTGAATCTGCGAGGTGAAATCCATCACGACCACGACCACGATCAGCAGCGAAGTGCCGCCGAAATAGAACGGAACGTTCAGCCAGGCGCGGAGCACTTCCGGCATCAGGCAGACCAGGACCAGGTAAAGGCCGCCGATCAGGGTCAGGCGAGTGAGCACGCCGTCGATGTATTCACCCGTGGCCTTGCCGGGACGGATGCCCGGGATCAGGGCGCCCGACTTCTTCAGATTGTCGGCCGTTTCCTGGGAGTTGAACACCAAGGCCGTATAGAAGAAGGCAAAACCGATGATCATGACGCCGTACAGGAGCATGTGCAGGGGCTCGGCCGGAGCCAGCGCCTGCGAGATGGTCTGCAACGTCCGGTAGACCGTGCCCTGCCAGCCTTCCGCACCCGTCTGCCCGCTGCTGAGCCAGGTCGAGAGGGTGGACGGGAACAGGATCAGGCTGGAGGCGAAGATCGGCGGAATCACGCCGGCCATGTTGAGCTTGAGCGGCAAGTGCGAGCTCTGGTTCATGTAGCCCTGGCGACCGCCCTGCTTGCGCGCATAGTTCACGGTGATCTTGCGCAGACCCCGCTCCATGAACACGACGAAATAGGTGACGCCGAGCACCAGCACGATGATCAACAGGATCGCCAGGCCGCTGATGTCGCCGTTGCGAACCTGTTCCAGCGTGCTGATCGCCGCCGCCGGCAGGCTGGCGACGATACCGGCGAAGATGATCAACGAGACACCATTGCCGATGCCGCGCTCGGTGATCTGCTCGCCGAGCCACATCAGGAACATGGTGCCGGTGGTCAGCGCGACGACTGCGGTCAGCACGAAGCCGATGCCCTGGTCGTAGGCCACGCCCTGCTTCTGCAAGGCGGACGCGATACCGAAGCTTTGCACCACGGCCAGGAACACGGCGCCCATGCGCGAATACTGGGTCAGCTTGCGCCGACCGCTCTCGCCCTCATTGCGCATCGCCTTCCAAGGACCGTAGATCTGGCCCATCAGCTGCACGATGATCGAGGCGGAGATATAAGGAACCACGTTCAGCGCGAACAGGCTGAAGCGATGCAGGGCGCCACCGGAGAACATGTTGAACATGTCCACGATGGTGCCCTTCTGACTGTCCATCAGTTCCAGCATCTTCTGCGGATCGACGCCAGGCACCGGTATGTAGCTGCCGATGCGGTAGACGATCAGCGCCAGCAACACGAAGGTCAGGCGCTGACGCAGTTCGGTGAACTTGCCGAGCCCACCCAAGGCGTTGATGGCGTTGCTGGATTGCGACAAGGTCTTACTCCGTCACGCTGCCGCCGGCGGCTTCGATGGCGGCCTTGGCGCCGGCCGTCGCGAGCACGCCCTTGAGCGCAAACTTCTTGGTGATTTCGCCCTTCTTGACGATCTTGGCCTGCTTGGCGGTCGCCGGAACGAGCTTGGCGGCGCGCAGCACACCGAAATCGATTTCGGCGGCATCGAGCTTGTCGAGCTGGTACAGCAGCACTTCGGCCGTGTCGTTCTTCAGCTTGGAGCGGAAGCCGATCTTGGGCAGACGACGCTGCATGGGCATCTGGCCGCCTTCGAAGCCCGGCTTGATCTTGCCTTTGCCGGTACGGGCGTACGAACCCTTGTGGCCACGGCCGGCGGTCTTGCCGAGGCCGGAGCCGATGCCGCGACCAACGCGGACGC
>CAYWHO010000333.1:207-2398 GCA_964458195.1 uncultured Arenimonas sp. | reverse complement strand
CGGGCGCGGACATCGCGACGCGGCCTTCGCGCTAGTTGCCCGCCCCGCGCATGAAGGCCTCGATCTCGGCCACCGTGCGCGGCGCCGCCGCCGACAGGTTCTTCGGCGCGCCCTCGGTGATCAGGATGTCGTCCTCGATGCGCACGCCGATGTCGGCGTACTTGGCCAGCGCCGCGTCGATGCCGGCGCGTTCGTTGGCCGGCAGCGCGGCGTAGGCGCGGCTGGCGCGCACGTCGTTGGCGCGCACGTAGATGCCCGGCTCGTTGGTGATGACCATGCCGGCTTCCATCTTGCGGCTGCGGTCGCTGACGTCGTGCACGCGCAGGCCGAGCTCGTGCCCAAGCCCATGCGGGAAATACCAGCGCACCTGGGCCGGCTCGTTCTTGCTGATCAATCCCAGCTTGAGCAGTTCCTCGCCGAGGATCCGGCCCGCCGCCTCGTGCACGTCGCGCATGTAGGCGCCGGGCTTCATCATCGGGATGGTTTCGCTCTGCGCGCGCAGCACCGCTTCGTAGATCGCGCGCTGCTCCGGGCTGAACGTTCCGTCCTGCGGATAGGTGCGGGTCACGTCGGCCGAATAACCGTCCACTTCGGCGCCGATGTCGGTCAGCATGAGGCCGCCGGGCGTGATCGGATCGTTATTGGTTTCGTAATGCAGGGTCGTGGCGTTCTTGCCCGAGGCGACGATGGAGGGGAAACCCCAGCAGCAGGCGCCGAGATCGCGGAAGGTGAACTCGATCGTCGCCTGCACCTGGTACTCGTGCTTCGCGCTCAGTACGCGGCGCATCGCCGCTTTCTGCGCCTCGGTCGTGGCGTCGATCGCGCGCTGGATCGTGGCGATTTCGGCCGTGCTCTTCACCATGCGCATCGAGACCAGCAGCGGGAAAGCGTCGCGGAACTGCAGTTCCGGATAGCTGCGGCGCAGTTTCTCGACGAACTGCTGTTCGGCGCTGGCCTCGCCGCCGAAACCACGGCTTTCCATGATCAGCCACACCGTCGCCTTGCCCTCGCGCACTTTCTGGCGCCACGCCGGAAGACCGGGCGAACCGAAGGAACGATAGGTGCTCGGTTTGCCCCAGGGCCGTCCTTCCATCGCCGCGCGCACGAAGCCGTCGAACTGTCCTGCGGACGCGACTTCGGCGACCCCGCTATGCCTGGAGACTTCGTCGAAACTCGGAATGCGGCCGGTCCAGAGTTCCTGCGAAGGATCGCTGTCGCGGCTGAAGACGATCTCGCGATGATCCTGTTCGCCCGGCACGAGGACGAGGGTGGTATCGGGTTCGGACAGGCCGGTCAGGTAGAGGATGCTGTCCTCCTGGCGGAAGGGCCAGGACACGTCGCCGTTGCGTACCGAGTCCGGCGGCGACATCAGGATCAGCATCGCATCGGGACCGATCTGCCGGGCCAGCGCGGCGCGGCGCGCGGCGTATTCCTCGGGCGCGACCGCAGCGGCCAGCGCCGGTGCGAGAATGAGGGCGCAAGCCAGCAGGCGCAGCAGCGTGTGTCGCATGATCGGTTCTCCCCGGTGCGTGTTCGTCGTAACCGGGGAATCCTAGCACCGCACGCCGGCCGGCCGACCCCAACGAAAGTCATGCAGGAAGGAACCGATTCGTGATCCGCGACGCACTCGACAGCGATTTTCCCGCCCTGCTCGCCCTGAACGAGGAATCGGTCGCGGTCCTGAGCCCGCTCGACCGACCGGCATTGGCCAGCCTGCACGCTCAGGCGGCCCGGCATCGCGTGGCCGAGATCGGAGGCGAGGTTGCGGCCTTCCTGCTGGTACTGCGCGAAGGCGCCGACTACGCCAGCCCGAACTACCGCTGGTTCGCGGCGAATTACGATCGCTTCCTGTACGTCGATCGCGTCGTCGTCTCGCTCGCGCAGCAGGGGCGCGGACTCGGGCGCCGACTGTACGACGACCTGTTCGACTGGGCCCGCCGCGAAGGCTTCGAACGCATCGCCTGCGAATTCGACGTCGAGCCGCCGAACGAAGCCTCGCGACGATTCCATGCCGGTTATGGTTTTCGCGAAGTGGGCTCGCAGCGCGTCTCCGAAGGGAAAAAGCGCGTGTCGTTGCAGATCGCCGCACTGTAGGCTGGGCTGACAAGCTCGTAGGCTGGGCTGACAAGCCCAGCATCGCGCGATGCCGTTCTCCCTCTCCCCGCTCGCGGGGAGAGGGCTGGGGTGAGGG
>CAYWHO010000333.1:0-197 GCA_964458195.1 uncultured Arenimonas sp. | reverse complement strand
GGGTGCCGCCCCCCCCCCCTCGTCGCCCCCTCCCCGCCCCGGCGCGGCGGGGGGGCGGGGCGGGGGCCCCCCCCCCCCCACACCGGGCCAGAACCGATATCGGTCGCGACTTGCGTCGCTCCTACATCGCTCCTGCATCGCACGCAGAGCGGGCTCCTACATCGCTCCCTCTCCCCGCCGTCGTAGGCTGGGCTGAC
>CAYWHO010000332.1:0-2418 GCA_964458195.1 uncultured Arenimonas sp. | reverse complement strand
CGTATTGCAGCTCGAGGCCGCAGATGGCTTCGCACAGCGGACAGGCGCGGAAGCGCGAATGGCGAGTCATGGCGGCGTTCCTCGGACGGATGCGGCGAGTGTAGGCGATGGCAGGCCATCGTGTGGCGAGGTGAAGACCGTGTGAGCGCCTTCGGGGAGCGCGCATCCGTTTCGCCAGCGGCTTCGTAAGGCAAGACACCTCCCGACGAACCCATGCCGATGAACCTGCTTGTCCGATCCCGTATCGCCGAAATCATTGCGCTCGCCTGCCTGTCCGTGGCGGCGAGCGCTGCAGAACCCGGTGCCGCCGACGCCAGCGTGGATGCGGGCGAAGACGCGACCTCGCCGCAGGCGAAGACCAAGACCTTGGCCAAGGTCGAAGTGATCGGACGGCAGCTCGACCTCGTCGGCACGGCGATATCCGCTTCGGAAGGATCGGTCGGGCAGGGCGACATGTCCGATCGGCCCCTGTTGCGCACCGGGGACCTGCTCGAATTCGTTCCGGGCCTGGTGGCCACGCAGCACTCCGGCAGCGGCAAGGCGAACCAGTATTTCCTGCGCGGTTTCAATCTCGATCACGGCACCGATTTCGCCACCTCGGTCGACGGCATGCCGGTCAACATGCGCACGCACGGCCATGGCCAGGGCTATACGGACCTGAATTTCCTCATCCCGGAGACGGTACGCGAGTTGAGCTACCGCAAGGGCGTTTATTACGCCGATGTCGGCGATTTCTCCTCGGCGGGCTCGGCGCAGTTCAAGCTCGCCGACCAGGCGGAGACCGGCCGCGGCGAACTCACGGTGGGCGAATTCGGCTACCTGCGCGGCGTGCTGCTGGATTCGCAATCGCTGCACGGCGGCGACCTGCTGTACGCGGCGGAAGTGCAGAGCTACGACGGCCCGTGGCGCGACATCGACGAAGACGTACGCAAGGCCAGCGTGCTGTTGCGCTATAGCGCGCCCCTGGGCGACGGCCGCGCCCATCTGAACCTGATGGGCTATCGCAACACCTGGAACGCCCCCGATCAGATTCCTCAACGCGCCGTCGACCAGGGACTGATCACGGCGTTCGGCCAGCTCGACACTGGCGACGGCGGCAGCAGCCGACGCAGCAGCCTGTCGGGCGGTTGGGAGGGCACGGCGTTCGGCGGCGAGTTCGCGGCCCAGGCCTACTTCATCGACTACCGGTTGCGCCTGTGGTCGAACTTCACCTACTTCCTCGACGACCCGGTGAACGGCGACCAGTTCGAACAACTGGACGAGCGCCGCATCTACGGCTTTTCGCTGTCGCAGCAGTGGCAGCGCGGCCGCAGCCGTTGGCGCCTGGGCATGGAAGGACGATTCGACGACATCGACCGCGTCGGCCTGTTCCGCACGCGCGCGCGGCAACGCCTGGGCACGGTGCGCGACGATGCCGTGGAGGAAGGCAGCCTCGGCTTCTACCTGGCGAACGAATTCCGTTTCAACGATCGCTGGCGCAGTTATCTCGGTGCTCGCCACGACCGCTACGATTTCCAGGTGGACAGCGCTCTTGCGGTCAATTCGGGCGATGCCCGCGCCAGCCGTACTTCGGTCAAGGCCAGTCTGGTCTATCGTCCGGGCAACACGCTGGAGTGGTACGCCAGTGCCGGCACCGGCTTTCATTCCAACGACGCGCGCGGAACCACGATTCGCGTGGATCCGGTGAGCGGCGAGCCGGCGGCGCCGGTCGATCCCTTGGTGGGTTCGATCGGCGCCGAGCTCGGCGCGCGCCTGCATCTTTCCGATCGTTGGCAGGCGACGATGGCGTGGTGGACGCTGCGCCTGGATTCGGAGCTGCTGTTCGTCGGCGACGCCGGCAATACCGAGGCCAGCCGCCCCAGCCGTCGCGACGGCGTCGAACTCGGCCTGTACTGGTTCGCCGACGAACGCTTCCACGCCGATCTGGAGCTGTCGTACACGCGCGCGCACTTTCGCGACGCCGATCCGGCCGGCCGGCGTATTCCCGGCGCCATTCCTTTGGTCGTCAGCGCCGGTGCCGTCGCCCGTTCGTCCGGCGGCTGGTTGGCCAGCGCCCGCCTGCGGCACTTCGGCGCCTATCCGTTGATCGAGGACGCACGCGTGCGTTCGCAGGGTTCGACCCTGCTCAATCTGCGCGTCGGGCGCGAATGGCCGCGCTGGCAGTTGAATCTGGACGTGCTCAACGCGCTCGACAGCGACGATCACGACATCGACTATTATTTTCCGTCGCGCTTGCCGGGCGAAGTGGACGAAGGTGTCGAGGACATCCACTTCCACGTGTTCGAGCCGCGCAGCTTGCGCCTGAGCGCTCGTTACGATTTCTAGGCCTGCGTAGTCGCGCCGTGGCCTGCCTTGGCGGCGCGGCGGCGCGCATGTCGCCCGCGACCGATCTTGACCCTGCGGGGGACTGGGGCGGAT
>CAYWHO010000331.1:0-2421 GCA_964458195.1 uncultured Arenimonas sp. | reverse complement strand
GGGCCGATGAAGACCAGGCCGGCCGCTTCGACCGCATCGGCGAAGTCGGCGTTTTCCGACAGGAAGCCGTAACCGGGATGCACGGCCTGGGCGCCGCTGCGCTTGGCGACCTCGATGATCGTGTCGCCGCGCAGATAACTTTCCGCCGGGCGCGGCCCGCCGATCGGCCAGGCTTCGTCGGCGAGGCGCACGTGCTGCGCGGTGGCGTCGGCTTCCGAATACACCGCGACGGTGCGGATGCCGAGGCGCCGGCAGGTGCGGATCACGCGGCAGGCGATTTCGCCGCGGTTGGCGATGAGGATCTTGTCGAACATCAGTCTTCCCTGGCCCAGTTCGGCGCACGTTTTTCCAGGAAGGCGTTCAAGCCTTCCTGCCCTTCGGCCGAGACGCGCAACCGCGCGATCAGGGCGGCGTTTTCGCTATCGAGACGCTCGGCCGACTCCGGCGTCATGCCGGCCACGCGCAGGGCAAGACGCTTGGCTTCCTTCTGCGCCTGCGGTCCGCCCTTGCCGAGCCAGTGCAGGCTGCGGTCCACGGCTTCGTCGAGTTGCGCCGGCGCCACGCATTGCTGCAGCAGGCCGATGCGTTCGGCTTCGCGCGCGTCGAAGACTTCGGCGCCGAGGAACAGGCGACGCGCCTGGCGCGCGCCGATCGCGGCGATGACGTAGGGCGAGATCACCGCCGGGACCAGGCCGAGCTTCACTTCGCTGAGGGAGAATTTCGCGCCGTCCACGCCGATGGCGATGTCGCAACAGGCGACCAGGCCGACGCCGCCGCCGTAGGCCGAACCGTTCACGCGCGCGAGGGTCGGTTTGCCGAGGAAGTTCAGGGTGCGCATCAGCTTCGCGAGGCGCAGCGAATCCTCGCGGTTGGCGGCTTCGCTGGCGGCGGCCATGCGCCGCATCCAGTTCAGGTCGGCGCCCGCGGAGAAGGTGCTGCCGTTGCCGCTCAGCACGACCGCGCGCACCGACGGGTCCTGGTCCAGGGCCTCGAGCGTCGCGGTCAGATCGGCGATCAGGCCGTCGTCGAAGGCGTTGTGCACGGCCGGCCGGTTCAGGCTGACCCGGGCGACGCCACCGCTTCGATCGATCAGGACGGAATCGGACATGCGCGCTCCCTGCGGTGAAAGCCGGAATGATAGCCGGAATGCGGGTTTCGGCCCGCCGGCGGTGGCCCGGGGGCTGTCCCCGGAGGTGTCCGGCTGATGTATAATGAGAACTATTCTTGATTGGCAGCCGAGCCATGCGTCTAACCGAACTACCCCGAGGGGCTGCGGCCGTCGTGGACGAGGTCGAGAATTTGCGCGCCGGAGACGCCATCGCCAAACGCCTGCGCGACATCGGTTTCGTCAAGGGCGAACCGGTCCGCATCGTCGCCCACGGCCCGTTCGGTGCCGAGCCCGTGCTCGTGCAGGTCGGTTACACGCGCTTCGCCCTGCGCCGCAGCGAAGCGGCGCGCGTACGCGTCGCGCTGGAGGCCTGAGATGAGCACGATGCGCATCGCCCTCGTCGGCAATCCGAATTGCGGCAAGACGGCGCTGTTCAATCTGCTGACCGGCAATCGCCAGAAGGTCGCGAACTACGCCGGCGTCACCGTCGAACGCAAGGAAGGTCGTTTCTCCGCCGCCTCGGGCCGCGTTTTCCAGGTGCTCGACTTGCCCGGTGCCTACAGCTTCGACGCGGCCAGCCCGGACGAAGCGATCACCCGCGACATTTGCCACGGCACGTTCCCCGGCGAGGCCGCGCCCGATCTGATCGTCTGCGTCGCCGACGCGACCAATCTGCGCTTGCACCTGCGTTTCGTGCTGGAAGTGCGCAAGCTCGGCCGGCCGATGGTGCTGGCCCTGAACATGATGGACGCCGCACGTCGTCGCGGCATCCGGATCGATGTCGCCGAACTCTCGCGTCGTCTCGGCATTCCGGTGGTCGAGACGGTGGCGGTGAAACGCGGCGGTGCCCGGTCCCTGGTCGATCACCTGGACGAACACCTGCCGGCGGCGCCGGCCCTGTCCGAGTTCGCCGATGGCGACTTGCATGCGCAGGTGCGCGAGATGATCGCCGACACCGTGGTGATGCCGCGTCGCACGGCCGAGATAGACGACGCGCTCGACCGCTGGTTGCTGCATCCGGTCTGGGGGCTGGCCGTGCTGGCGGTGGTGATGTTCCTCATTTTCCAGGCCGTGTTCTCCTGGGCCGCACCCTTGCAGGACGGCATCGAAGCGCTGACGACCTGGTTGGGCGCTGCGATCTCGAACAATCTGCCTGAAGGCCTGCTGCGCGGCCTGTTGGTGGACGGCATCATCGCCGGCCTCGGGGGCGTGGTGGTTTTCCTGCCGCAGATCCTGATCCTGTTCTTCTTCATCCTCGTGCTCGAGGAGTCGGGCTATCTGCCGCGCGCGGCCTTCCTGCTCGACCGGATGAT
>CAYWHO010000330.1:0-2422 GCA_964458195.1 uncultured Arenimonas sp. | reverse complement strand
GAGCCAGAACGATTTCATCTGCGCCGCGCAGGCGGAGCTCTTGTAGGGCAGGCTGCAGGGCGGGCTTCAGCCCACCTCGCGCAACACCATCGTTCATTCCCGGTGGGCCAAGGCCCACCCTGCAACCGATGCAATGCTACGTAGGATGGGCTGCAGGTCGGGCTGCAGGGCGGGCTTCAGCCCACCTGGCGCAACACCATCATTCATTCCCGGTGGGCCAAGGCCCACCCTACAACCTGTCCAGCACCGCACGCAGGTCCTCGGCCAGCGGCGCATTGATCAGATAGGGCTTGGCGCCGCCTTCGAGCGCGAATTCCATGGACGCGGCATGCAGGAAGAGCCGCTTCAATCCGACCTGCTCGGCCAGGCGCTTGTTGGCCTCGCGATCGCCATATTTCTCGTCGCCCGCGACGGGATGGCCCAAATGCTGCGCATGTACGCGGATCTGATGGGTGCGGCCGGTTTCGATGCGCACCTCGCAGAAACTGTGGCCGCCACGACGTTCGATCAGGCTGAAATGACTGACCGAGGGTTTGCCACCCTGATCCACGCGCACCATGCGCTCGCCGCCCTGCAGGACCGATTTCTGCAATGGTGCCTCCACCGTCATCGTGCCGGACGGCATCTTGCCGACGAGCAGGGTCAGGTACTTCTTGTTCGGCGCCTCGTCGTCCTCGCCTTCGCGCAACAATGCCTGCAATTCCAGCAAAGCCGAACGCTTCTTGGCCACGATCAGTACGCCGCTGGTATCGCGATCCAGCCGATGCACCAGTTCGAACGATTCGTCCGGTCGCAACGCTCGTAAGCCTTCGATCACGCCGAAACTCACGCCGCTGCCGCCATGCACGGCAATGCCCGAAGGCTTGTTCAGGGCCAGAAGCAAGCGGTCCTCGTAAACCATGCTGGCCGCGAGGCGATCAAGCATGGCCTTCGGCGGCGGCTTGGTCTCGCCGGGCGCATCCAGCCGGACCGGCGGGATGCGGACCTCGTCGCCGCCGCTGAGGCGCGAATCGGGCTTGGCGCGCTTGCCGTTGATCCGGACCTGGCCGCTGCGCACGATCTTGTAGATAACGGAGCGCGGGGCGCCCTTGAGCTGCCCCAGCAGGAAATTGTCCAGGCGCTGGCCATCGCGGTCCTCAGGCACGCGGACCTGCCGAACGCCACCGGAAGCCGGCTTGCCGACTTCGGAGTCCTGGCCTCGGGAGGGCCGGACTCCGGCCGAACCGGGGGTTTTATTTGCCGCCATGGGTGCCCATCCGATACACTAAGTGCGCGAGATAACGTCCTGATTTCGCTGAGTTGCCGGCCGAAAGCCTGCAGCAGCGATTCCCGACAGGCCGCTAACCACATCCCACGGGGGTGTTCATGTTAGCCGGTGTGGCAGGCGGACGGATATCGCCCCGGACTTCGGTCCGGGACCGAACCTGGGAACGCTCGGCGTTTCCGGGGCCCTTTCATCGATACCAATGTTTAGCGCTCCCGTGGGTTCGCCCAAGGTCCTGAAGCGCTGGAAGTTCCCCCAGGGTCGAATGCGCCTGCGCTTCGATCCGGACAACGGGCGTGGACCCCGGCGTTCCTCGCGGTAGAGCGCGTGAGGAACCTACAATGAAGCGGATGCTGATCAACGCCACGCAGGCGGAAGAGCTGCGTGTGGCCATCGTCGACGGCCAGAATCTGTACGACATCGACATCGAACAGCCGTCGAAAGAACAGAAGAAGTCGAACATCTACAAGGGCCGCATCGTCCGGCTCGAACCCTCCCTCGAAGCGGCCTTCGTCGAATACGGCGGCGAGCGTCATGGTTTCCTTCCGCTGAAGGAAATTTCCCGCGACTACTTCGTCCCGGGGGTGAACCCCGACAAGGCCGGCCTGAAGGAAATCCTGCGCGAAGGCCAGGAAGTCGTCGTCCAGGTGGACAAGGAAGAGCGCGGCAACAAGGGCGCCGCCCTGACCACGTTCATCTCGCTGGCCGGCCGCTACATGGTGCTGATGCCGAACTCGCCCACCGCCGGCGGCGTCTCGCGCCGGGTCGAGGGTGACGACCGCCAGGCCCTGAAAGAGGCCATGGACGCGCTGACCATCCCCGACGACATGGGCGTGATCATCCGCACCGCCGGCGTGGGTCGCGACGCCGAAGAACTGCAGTGGGACCTGAACTACCTGCTGCAGGTCTGGAAAGCGATCACCGACGCCGCCCTGTCCAAACCGGCGCCGTTCCTGATCTACCAGGAATCGCGCCTCATCATCCGCGCCCTGCGCGACTACCTGCGTGCCGATGTCGGCGAAATCCTCGTCGATACCGATGCCATGTACGAGGAAGCGCGCGACTTCATGCAGTCGGTGATGCCGCAGCAGTTGCGCAAGCTGAAGCCGTACAAGGATTCGATCCCGCTGTTCAACCGCTTCCAGATCGAATCGCAGA
>CAYWHO010000329.1:1215-2443 GCA_964458195.1 uncultured Arenimonas sp. | reverse complement strand
ACATGATCGTCCTTGAGGGCCTGCCGGCCCTGTCGCCGTTCAGGCGCGAACGCCTCCAGGCCCGCCTGCGCCGCCTCGTTGCCGACATTGCCGTCACCGGCGCCTGGCATGTTTATTTCATCGAACCCGACGCCGGTGCTGCGCCCGATCTCGCGGCGGTCGGCCGCATCCTCGAAGGCTGCGTCGCCGACGAGCCGCCCGCGATCGGCGCGGAATCGCGTTATGTCACGCCGCGCCTCGGCACCTTGTCGCCCTGGGCGAGCAAGGCCACCGAAATCCTGCGCGGCGCCGGCCATCCGGTAAAACGCGTGGAGCGCGGCCTGCGCATCGATATAGCCGGTCTGCCACCGGAAAACGATGTGCGCGGCATCGCGCTGGCGCGCGCGCTGCACGATCCGATGACGCAGTCTCTCCTGGTTCGTCGCGAAGACGCCGCCGGGTTGTTCCGCAGCCAGCCGCCCGGTGCGCTCGAGCGCATCCCGTTGCCGTCGCTGCACGCGGCCAATACGCGCCTCGGCCTGGCCTTGAGCGCTGACGAGATCGAGTACCTGGAAGCGCGGTACGGCGAACTCGGCCGCGACCCCAGCGATGCCGAACTGATGATGTTCGCGCAGGCGAACTCCGAACATTGCCGGCACAAGATCTTCAACGCCTCGTGGACGATCGACGGCGAAGAACAGGACACGTCGCTGTTCCGCATGATCAAGCACACGCATGCGCAGTCGCCGCAGCTCACGCTGAGCGCATACAAGGACAACGCGGCGGTGGTCGAAGGATTCGGGGGGCGCCGCCTGCGTCCCGATCCGGACAGCGCCGAATTCTCCTTTGCTGCACCGCTCGACAGCGCCTTTTGCATCAAGGTCGAAACGCATAACCATCCGACCGCGATCTCGCCTTTCCCCGGTGCCAGTACCGGTGCTGGCGGCGAGATCCGCGACGAAGGCGCGACCGGCCGCGGCGGCAAGCCGAAGGCCGGCCTGACCGGTTTCTCGGTCTCGCATCTGCGCATTCCGACCTTGCCGCAGCCCTGGGAAACCGAGCGCCCGCTGAATCCGCGCATGGCGAGCGCGTTCGAGATCATGCTCGACGGCCCGCTCGGCGGCGCTGCCTTCAACAACGAATTCGGTCGTCCGAATCTCACCGGCTATTTCCGCAGTTTCGAATTGCCGACGGAAACGCCGGGTCTGGTGCGCGCCTACGACAAGCCCATCATGCTCGCGGGCGGCAT
>CAYWHO010000329.1:0-1205 GCA_964458195.1 uncultured Arenimonas sp. | reverse complement strand
GAAGACCTCGATTTCGCTTCGGTACAGCGCGACAACCCGGAAATGGAGCGCCGTTGCCAGGAAGTGATCGACCGCTGCATCGCCTTCGGCGACGCCAATCCGATCCGGTTCATGCACGACGTCGGTGCCGGCGGCCTGTCGAACGCCATTCCCGAACTGCTGCACGATTCCGACATGGGCGGCGTGATCGACCTGGCGAAGATTCCCAGCGACGATCCCTCGTTGTCGCCGATGCAACTTTGGAGCAACGAATCGCAGGAGCGTTACGTGCTCGGCGTCGCCGCGGAGCATCTGGCCTTGTTCGAGGCGATCTGCGCGCGCGAACGCTGCCCCTTCGCCGCCGTCGGCGTCGCCACGGCCGAGCAGCGCCTGGTGCTGCAGATGCCGAATGGCGAGCGCGCGGTCGACATGCCGATGGACGTACTGTTCGGCAAGCCGCCGAAGATGCATCGCGACACGCAGCGCCCGGCGCCGGCGCGCTGGCCGCGACTGGATACCGAGGCCCTGGATCTGCGCGAAGCCGGCCTGCGCGTGCTCTCGCACCCGACCGTCGCGGCCAAGAATTTCCTCGTCACCATCGGCGATCGCACCGTCGGCGGCCTGTGCTCGCGCGACCAGATGGTCGGCCCCTGGCAGCTGCCGTTGGCCGATTGCGCGATCACCCTGACCGATTTTGTCGGCAATGCCGGCGAGGCCATGTCGGTGGGCGAACGCACGCCGCTGGCCTTGATCGATGCCGCCGCGTCGGCGCGCATGGCGGTCGGCGAAGCCATCACCAATCTTGCGGCCGCCCCCGTGGCCTCGCTGTCGGAAGTGAAGTTGTCGGCGAACTGGATGGCCGCGGCTTCGCATGACGGCGAAGACGCACTGCTGTTCGACGCGGTGAAAGCCGTCGGCCTGGAGCTGTGCCCCGAGCTCGACATCAGCATCCCGGTCGGCAAGGACTCGCTGTCGATGCAGGCGCAGTGGCAGGGAATCGGAAATCGGGAAGAGGGAATAAGAGCCGACGCAGCAACGGGCGAGGGAAACCGGGGCCAGCTTGCGCTCCCCATTCCCCATTCCCCATCCGCCTCAGGCGGGGAAACATACAAGAGCGTATCGCCGGTATCGCTGATCGTCAGCGCTTTCGCGCGCGTGGCCGATGCCCGCGCGCAGCTCGTGCCCGCGCTGGATCGCGAGGCCGATTCGGAGCTGTGGCTGATCGG
>CAYWHO010000328.1:0-2443 GCA_964458195.1 uncultured Arenimonas sp. | reverse complement strand
CGCGCGGTCGTGGAATCCCCGACCCCACAACCAACCGTTGATGCGATGCCGTTCTTCCACGGCGCGGGCGCTAAGCGACTTGAAGCGCCGCATCAGACCTTCGAGCGAATCGCCTGCGCCCAGCTCGACCAGTCCGTGCCAGTGATCGGGCAGCAGCACCCAGGCCAGGCAACGCGAACGCCCCCAGACCGGCGGATGTCGATGCAGGGCCGCCACCGCGCGCGCGGCTTCGTCGTCGCGAAAGACCGGTCGTCGGAACAGGGTGGTCGCCGTGAGGTAGTAGGCTTGTCCCGCGACGGAGACGCGTTCGCGCCGTGCATCCCGATTCGCGGTTTCCAGGAGGAAATTGTCGGACACGCTGGCCATTGATCGCTCCGATCGGTTCGTGCCGCGCATGGCGGCATCGGCCTCGAAAAAGAAAGCCGCGCCCCGGAACTGGCGGCGCGGCAAGGGGGGAAGCGAATCAGCGGCCTGATGCTTTCGCGGCCGGTTTCGCCGCCGGACGCACGGTGGCGCCGGGCTTGGCAGCGACGCCCGCCTTGGCCGGCGCGGCGGACACACCGCCGGCGACGACGATGCGGTCGCGGTTCTTCTCGATGGTGGACAGGCCGATGCCTTTCACCGACGCGAGCTGATCGGCGCTGCGGAAGGCGCCGTTGGCCTTGCGATAGGCGACGATGGCTTCGGCCTTGCTCGGTCCGATGCCGACCAGCACGCGGTCGAGCGTGGCGGCATCGGCGCTGTTGATGTTGACCTTCTGGGCGGCGAACGCGGTCGTGGCCAGCAGGGCGGAAAGGAGCAGGCTCTTCAGGATCAGGATGGACTTGCGCATAACGGTCTCCGGATGGGATGGAACCGGGCACGGGTTCGTGTCGGTGGAGACAGTCTCGGGATCCGGGGCCGCGGGTCGAATCGTCCGTTTTCCCGATTTCCGGGCGAAAAAGACCTGCCGCGAGGTAGGAAAAGCCCGAGGTTCCAGGGCTCCGGGGGTCGCCTGCCCGCGCCTGATAGAATTCGCCGAAATACCGGAGCCCCGCATGGACAAGGCCAAGACCGACCGTTTCGTCAGCGATACCTGGGACGGCGACATCGTTCCGCAGCTGGTCGAGTACATCCGCATCCCGAACAAGTCGCCGATGTTCGACGCCGATTGGCAAAAGCACGGCTACATGGATGCGGCGACCGAACTGATGGCGGCCTGGGCGCGCAGCCAGCCCATCGCAGGCATGACGGTCGAGGTCGTGCGCCTGGAAGGCCGCACGCCGTTGATCTACATCGACGTGCCCGGCGAAGGCGACGATTGCGTCTTGCTGTACGGGCATCTCGACAAGCAACCGGAAATGACCGGCTGGGCCGACGACCTCGGCCCCTGGAAGCCGGTGATCAAGGGCGACAAGCTATTCGGTCGCGGCGGCGCCGACGACGGTTACGCGATCTTCGGTTCGCTGACGGCGATCCGCACGCTGAAGGAGCAGGGCCTGCCGCACAGCCGCTGCGTGATCCTGATCGAAGCCTGCGAGGAGTCGGGCAGTTACGACCTGCCTTTCTACGTCGATCACCTGGCCGATCGCATCGGCAAGCCCTCGCTCGTCGTCTGCCTGGATTCCGGTTGCGGCAATTACGACCAGCTCTGGTGCACGACTTCCTTGCGCGGCCTCGCCGGCGGCAACCTGAAGGTCAGCGTGCTCAGCGAAGGCGTGCATTCGGGCGATGCGTCCGGCGTCGTGCCCTCGAGCTTCCGCATCCTGCGCCAACTGATCTCGCGCCTGGAAGACCAGGTCACCGGCAAGATCCTGGTCGAAAGCCTGTACGTCGATATCCCGGAACAACGCCTGCAGCAGGCGCGCCGCGCCGCCGACGTGCTCGGCAACGACATCTTCGACAAGTTCCCCTTCCTGCCGGGCATGGTGCCGATGAATCCGGACCTGACCGAACTCGTGCTAAACCGGACCTGGCGACCCGCCCTGTCGGTGACCGGCGTGGACGGCATGCCGCCGCTGAGCAATGCCGGCAACGTGCTGCGCCCGTTCACCGCGGTCAAGCTCAGCCTGCGCCTGCCGCCGACGCTGAATCCGAAACAGGCCAGCGAAACGCTGGCGCGCGTGCTTGAAGAAAATCCGCCATACGGCGCCAAGGTCGAGTTCGAAGTGGAGAAATCCTCCACCGGATGGAACGCGCCCGCGCTGGCGCCCTGGCTCGAACACGCGATCGACGAAGCGAGTCAGGCCTATTTCGGTGCGCCGGCGATGTACATGGGCGAAGGCGGCACGATCCCCTTCATGGGCATGCTCGGCGAAAAATTCCCCGGCGCGCAGTTCATGATCACCGGCGTGCTGGGCCCGCACTCCAACGCGCACGGCCCGAACGAGTTCCTGCACATCCCGATGGGCAAGCGCGTGACCGCATGCGTGGCGCGGGTGATCGCCGAACATCGCGAGGCCAG
>CAYWHO010000327.1:0-2446 GCA_964458195.1 uncultured Arenimonas sp. | reverse complement strand
GCCGACGAACAGGGCCGGATAGGCCTTGCGCTCGACGTTGTCGTAAGGCGAGTAGGAGAGCATGTAGTCGTAGTACTTCTTCTCGGCCGGGTTGCCCCATTCGTCGAACTCGTTCGTCGTCAGCGGGATGGATTCGTCCAGCATCGTCGTGACGACATCGACGAAGGGCACCTGCGCGATCAGCAGCGTGTAGTCGTCCGGCGCCATGTTCGCGACCGCGCCCATCAGCAGGCCGCCGGCGCTGCCGCCGAGGCCGGCGACGCGGTCTTTCGCCGCATAACCTTCCTTCACCAGGAAACGGGTGACGTCGATGAAGTCGGTGAAGGTGTTCTTCTTCTCCAGCAGCTTGCCGTCCTCGTACCAGCTGCGGCCCATTTCCTGGCCGCCGCGGATATGGGCGATGGCGTAGACCATGCCGCGGTCGAGCAGGCTCAACAGGGTCGCGCTGAAACGCGGATCGCTCGAAATGCCGTAGCTGCCGTAGGCGTACTGCAGCATCGCCGCCGTGCCGTCCTTCCTGAATCCCTTGCGATAAACCACCGACACCGGCACCTTGGTGCCGTCGCGCGCCGTCGCCCACAGGCGTTCGGTGACGTAGTTGGCCGGATCGAAATCGCCGAGCACCGGGTCGCGCTTGAGCAGCTTGCGCTCGCCGGTCTTGACGTTGATCTCGTAGGTCGTATTCGGCGTCGTCAGCGAGGTGTAGCTGTAGCGCAGCCAGTCGGTGCCCGGCTCGGCATTTACGCTCAAGCCCATCGTGTAGGCCGGCTCGTCGGAGGCGACGAAATCGCCCTTGCCGTCCTCGCGCAAGGTGCGCAAACGGCGCAGGCCGCCGGAGCGTTCGTCGATGGCGACGAAATCGTCGAACAGCTTGAAATCCTCGATGAAAACTTTGTCGTCGTGCGGCACCAGTTCCTGCCAGCGCGCGCGATCGCCCCAGGCCTGGTCGTCGGCCATCGTCATCAGCCGGAAGTTCTTCGCGCCCCAGTTCGTGCGGATCACCCAGCGGCCGTCGAGATGATCGGCCTCGTATTCGAAATCGCGCTCGCGCGGCGCCAGCACGGCGAATTCGCCGGGCTTGGCCGCCGGCGTGCAGCGAACTTCGCTGCTGACCGTGCTGCTGACGCCGATGCAGATGTACTTGTCCGAACGCGTGCGCGAGATGCCCATGTAGAAGCTGTCGTCGTCTTCCTCGTACACGAGGCGGTCCCGCGCGGCCGGCGTACCCAGCACGTGCGCCTTGACGCGCTTGCTCAGCAACGTGGTGGGATCCTTTTCGATGTAGTAGATCGTGCGGTTGTCGTCGGCCCAGACCAGGTTCGGCTCGATGTTCTCGACGCGGTCGGCATAGACCTCGCCGGTGCGCAGATTCTTCACCTTCAGCACGTACTGGCGGCGGCCGACCTCATCCTCGGCCCAGGCGAGCAATTCATTGTCCTGGCTCACTTCGGAATCGCCGATGCTGAAATAGCCCTTGCCCTCGGCCATCGCGTTCTGGTCGAACAGGATCTCTTCCGGCGCGTCCATCGAGCCCTTGCGGCGCGCGTTGATCGCGTAGTCCTTGCCGGTCTCGAAGCGCGTGTAATACCAGTAGCCGCGCAGGCGGTAAGGCACCGAAGCGTCGTCCTGCTTGATGCGGCCGACGATTTCGCCGTACAGGCGCTCCTGCAGCGTCTTGGTCGGCGCCAGCACGGCGTCGGCGTAGGCGTTCTCGGCCTTGATGTAGGCCAGCATTTCCTGGTTCTCGCGCGTATCGTCGCGCAGCCAGTAGTACTCGTCCTGGCGCACGGCGCCGTGCGGCGCCTTCACTTCGTGCGGCTTCTTCGCCGCGACGGGCGGCGAGGGCAGATCGCCGGCCTGGGCACCGCCGACGGCAAGCGACATGGCGAGGGCGAGGGGCGTGAGATTGATCGGGGTCATCGGGAATCCTGTCGATGGCGAATGTAGGAGCGACGCAAGTCGCGACACGGCAAACAGATCGGGCTTAGTGCCCGACGAAGGTCAGAAGAGCTTCTGCTTCAGGAAGGCATAGGCCAGGGCCGACATGAAAGCGGCCTGTTCGTTGTTCGCAGCGCCGCCGTGGCCGCCCTCGATGTTCTCGTAGTACAGCACGTCGTGGCCCTGTTCCTTCATGCGCGCCATCATCTTGCGCGCATGACCCGGGTGCACGCGATCGTCGCGCGTCGAGGTGGTGAACAGCACCGGCGGATACTTCACGTCCTTGCGCACGTTCTGGTAGGGCGAATAGCGCTGCAGGAAGGCCCAGTCGGCGGGCACGTCGGGGTTGCCGTATTCGGCCATCCACGAGGCGCCGGCCAGCAGCTTGTTGTAGCGCTTCATGTCGAGCAGGGGCACCTGGCAGACGACTGCGCCGAACAGCTCGGGATACATCACCGTCATGTTGCCCATCAGCAGGCCGCCGTTGCTGCCGCCCTGGATGCCGAGA
>CAYWHO010000326.1:0-2461 GCA_964458195.1 uncultured Arenimonas sp. | reverse complement strand
AAGGGCAATGCCGCCGCCGGCAAGGACAAGGCCGAGAAGGTCTGCGCCGCCTGCCACGGTGCCGACGGCAACAAGACCCTGGACAACACCTATCCGCGCCTGGCCGGCCAATACGCCGACTATCTGGAAAAAGCGATGCGCGACTATCGTTCGGGCAAGCGCAAGAACGCCATCATGGGTGCCCAGGCGCAGCCGCTGACGGACAAGGAAATCGCCGACGTCGCTGCCTACTACGCCGCGCAGAAGTCCGAGATCCACGACCTGAGCCACTGATCGGCAGGTTCATTCGACTCGCGACGGGCCCTTCGGGGCCCGTCTGCTTTCCGCGCCACGATGGCCTGCGGATGCGCGTAGTCAGTCGGCTTCCGCCTCCGCACGCGACATCACTTTCGGGCTTTCGAGCGGTTTGCGGCATTCGCGCTCGTAGAGTTGCCGCGTCTGTCGCCAAACCTCCTGCGTGTTGGCGCCGACGATCTTTTCCCACCACGCCTGGCACTGCTTGTCTTCTTCCGGGCTGAGGGTGTTCGGATCGTCTCCCGGCGGCAGATAGTCGGCACCGGCGACTTCGATGCCGCAACCGCCGCCCATCGCAAGGATCGAAATCCTGCAGACGATCTGCGCACGCGGATTGCCGGGAACGGGTATGCGCACTTCCTTGGTCGTCGCCTCCATCGCCTTGGTCAGGACTTCGGAAAGCAGGTCCTGGTTGGGCCTCCAATCCTTGTCGAAACGCGTCGGTTCGTAAGCGAGATAGTTGCGGTGCTCGAGCAACTTGTCGGCCTTGTCCAGGCTGGGCTGCTGGTAAGAGAACTGCCTCTGCTCGCCGAAGCGCTTGTCGAGGTCGTCTATCAGGCCATCAGGCAGTCGAACGCGTCCGTCTTCCGTATAGACCATGCTCATCGCGCCCGGCCTGGTCGGTTCGGACTTCTGGCGCGGCGACGGCGGAACCACCGGTGAGGGCTTCGATGCCGGCGACATCGGCACCCGTGCCGGTATCGGCGATGCCGCGTCGTCTTCCGCAACCTCGTCCGGTTCGGGTCGGATCAGGATGTCTTCGTGGTTGACCGGTGGCGGCAGATCGATGAAATCGACCTGGATCGCCTCTTCCTCTCCACGCTTCTCGCGCCAGGGCTCGCCGAGGGGAAGATAGACGAAGGCGAGGACGTGCAGGCCGATCAGCGAGCCCAGCAAGGGCGCGCGCCAGCGCCTCGGGAAATCCTCGCACGGATCGGTATCCAGCGAATGCGGCTGCCAGTGGCCGCCGTCGCGAAACTCGAGTTGCCAGTCCGGTTCCGCCTGCATCCGTTCGCCGTTTCGTAGGATTGCGGGTTAGTGCGGGCCGAACGACGAAAGTTCAGCGCGAAGCGAAGAATATTCCAGCGCAATTGTTGGAATTGCGTTAGCCGATGGCCGTCGGGCGAATCTGGAAGCAAGCGCGGAACATCGAAGCGTTCTGCCTCGGACAGCGCCGCGATTCAGTACGGGATCAGCGCGGGATATACGGCGCCGCACCGGTCGAATGATCGGTCGCGTCGCGCACAGCCGTCACTTCGGGAATGCGTCCTTTCAGGGTCTTTTCGATGCCCTGCTTCAAGGTCACGTCGGCCATGCCGCAGCCGTGGCAGCCACCGCCGAAGCGCAGGTAAACCACACCATCGGCGTCGATCGAGTCCAGCGCTACCTGGCCCTTGTGCGAGGCCAGTTGCGGATTGATCTCGGAATCGAGCAGCCACTGCACGCGCTCGATCAGGCTCGCATCGCCTTTTGGCGCTTCGCCCTTGATGCGCGGAGCCTTGATGGTCAGCTGGTTGCCGGTCGGCTGGGCGTTGATGTCGATCTCGGCGCCATCGAGGAATTTCGCACTGGGCGCATCCACGTACAGCACGAAGCCCTCGCACTGCACTTCCCACTCGTCGCCGAGCAGGTCGCCGTGTTCGGCGAATTCGAGCCGGGCATCGGCCCGGGGCGTGCCGGGATGCACGGCGGAGATGCGGATGCCGACGGCATCGCCGCCCTGGGTTTGCAGCAGACGGCGGAAATGCGTCTGCGCCGATTCGGAGATGTTGATCATGGCGTTATTCTACGCTCTTCGCCCTGCCCGATTCCGGAGCCCGCCATGTCCCTGTTGACCGAACTCGCCTCGCGGCATTGCAAGCCCCTGCGCGGGGCGGAGAACCGCTTGCCGACCGACCGCATAGACGGCTATCTGGCCGCGTTGCCGGGCTGGGAGCTGGCCGAGGAAGGACAGGCCATCGTCAAGACCTTCGCCTTCGACGATTACTACCGGACGATGGCCTTCGTGAACGCGCTCGCCTTCCTCGCGCATCGCCAGGACCATCATCCCGACCTCGGAGTGCATTACAACCGCTGCGTCGTTCGCTATTCGACCCACGACGTCGGCGGGCTGAGCCAGAACGATTTCATCTGCGCCGCGCAGGCGGAGCTCTTGTAGGGCAGGCTG
>CAYWHO010000325.1:0-2464 GCA_964458195.1 uncultured Arenimonas sp. | reverse complement strand
ATCGCAAGCCCGAACAAGGTCGCAAAAAGCGATCGCGGCTGACGCCGCTCCTACAGCTTCTCTTCGCGCCACTGCCCGGAGGCGAGGCCGTCGAGCCGGTGCGGACCGATCGAGATGCGCACGAGCCGCAGCGTCGGCAATCCGACCGCCGCCGTCATGCGCCGCACCTGGCGATTGCGGCCTTCGCGCAAGGTGATCTCGATGAAACTGTCCGGCACGGTCTTGCGCACGCGAATGGGCGGATCGCGCGGCCACAGCCAGTCCGGCGCGCGATCCAGACGCTGCGCCTGTGTCGGCTGGGTCGGCCCGTCCTTAAGCAGTACGCCCTTGCGCAGCTGCGCGATCTGCTCGTCGCTCGCGTTGCCTTCGACCTGCACCAGATAGGTCTTCGGCCATTTGAATTTCGGCGAACTGATCTGCGCGATGCGCGCGCCGTCGTCGGACAGCAGCAGCATGCCTTCGGAGTCGAAATCCAGCCGCCCGGCCGCGTAGATGCCCGGCGGCAGGCCGAACTCGGCCAGGGTGCGACGCGGCGGTTCGCCCTGGTCGGTGAATTGGCAGAGCACGCCGTAAGGCTTGTTGAGGGCAACCAGCATCGGTCCAGTGTACCCCCATGCGAGAATACGTGCCTCCCACTGCGGTTCCGCGCCATGCATCCGCTGCGACGCCTGTTCGATTTCGCCCGCCCGTATCGCCGCGATGCCGGTTTTGGCGCGCTTTTCTCGGTACTTAACAAGGTCTTCGATGTCTTGCCCGAGCTGCTGATCGGCGTGGCCGTCGATGTGGTGGTGAACCAGAAGGCCTCCTTCCTGGCGCGCATGGGCCTGCCGGACCCGATGCACCAGCTCTACGCGTTGGTCGTGCTGACGGTGATCGTCTGGGCCTGCGAATCGCTGTTCGAATACCTCTACGCCTTGCGCTGGCGCGGGCTGGCGCAGAACCTGCAACACGAGTTGCGCCTCGCGGCCTACGCGCATCTGCAGGCGCTGCCGCCCGACACCATCGCGCGCGAGCGCAGTGGCCGGCTGATGGCGCTGCTGAACGAGGATGTCAACCAGATCGAGCGTTTCCTCAATACCGGTGCGAACGACCTGATCCAGGTGTTCTGTTCCACCCTGCTCGTCGGCGCGGTGTTCTTCACCCTGACCAGCAGCCTCGCCGTGCTGGCCCTGTTGCCGATGCCGTTGATCCTGCTCGGCGCGTTCTGGTTCCAGAAGCGGCTGTATCCGCGCTATTCCGCCGCACGCGAGGCCGCGGCGACGGTGTCCTCGCGCCTGAACAACAATCTTGCCGGCATGGCGACGATCCAGGCCTACACGGCGGAAAGTTTCGAAACCGAACACGTGCGCGCGGCTTCGGACCAGTTCCGCCAGCGCAATGCCGCCGCGATTCGCGTCGCGGCCGCCATCACGCCGGTGATCCGAATGGCCGTGCTCGCCGGTTTCGTTGCCACGCTCTTGTACGGCGGCTGGCTGACCTTGAACGGAAAGCTCGGTGTCGGCAGCTATTCCGCACTCGTCTATCTGACGCAACGATTGTTGTGGCCGATGACGCGGCTCGCCGACATGACCGACCTGTACCAGCGCGCGATGGCCTCGGTGAACCGCGTCATGGACCTGCTCGACACGCCTTCGCCGCCGCGCGGCAATGCGGCGCTTGTTCCGCCAGTACGTGGCGAGCTGCGTTTCGACAACCTCGTCTTCGCCTACGACACACGCCGCGCCGTGGACGAGGTCAGTCTGGTAGTGCCCGCGGGCCATACGGTGGCCCTGGTCGGCGGCACCGGCAGCGGCAAGAGCACGTTGCTGAAGCTCTTGCTGCGTTTCCTCGCGCCTGCGCAGGGCCGCATCCTGATCGATGGCCAGGACATCGCGACGCTCGACCCCGCCGACCTGCGCCGGCATTTGGGCTATGTCGCGCAGGAGCCCTTCCTGACCGACGGCAGCATCGCCGAGAACATCGCCTACGGCGAACGCCAGCCGGACATCGCAAAAGTGCAAGCCGCCGCGTGTGCGGCCGAGGCGATGGAGTTCATCGCTGCATTGCCACAAGGCCTCGACAGCGAAGTCGGCGAGCGTGGCGCGCAATTGTCTGGCGGCCAGCGCCAGCGCATCGCCCTGGCGCGTGCGCTGTATCGCGAGCCGGCGGTGCTGATCCTGGACGAGGCAACTTCGGCGGTGGACAACGAAACCGAAGCGGCGATCCAGCGTTCGCTGGCGCGCATCGCGCATCAACGCACCAGCCTGATCGTTGCGCATCGCTTGTCCACCGTGCGCCATGCCGATGCCATCCACGTGATGGAAGGCGGCCGCATCGTCGAGAGCGGCACGCACGATGAATTGCTTGCGCGCGACGGCGTGTATGCCGCGTTGTGGCGATTGCAGACGGGCGAAGCCATGCCATGACGTTAGGGTTTCATCGCGATGACGCCGCCCCTCACCCCAACCCTCTCCCCATGAATGGG
>CAYWHO010000324.1:0-2468 GCA_964458195.1 uncultured Arenimonas sp. | reverse complement strand
TCGTGCCGAAGCGGCGCGACAGTTCGACCTGCTCGGTATTGTGTTCGAGCGCGGTAAACGGAATCT
Source organism: uncultured Arenimonas sp. (assembly GCA_964458195.1). Classification (GTDB taxonomy): domain Bacteria; phylum Pseudomonadota; class Gammaproteobacteria; order Xanthomonadales; family Xanthomonadaceae; genus Arenimonas. The sequence goes on along the minus strand of CAYWHO010000324.1, from coordinate 2,402 downwards.
TCTGCGCACGCAGGATGCGGCCGACGATCTGGCCCATGCGCCCAAAGCCGGCGATGATGACGCGCGGGTTTTCGTGATCGATCGGATCGGGCGCGCGTTCCTGCTTCTTTTCGGGATGCTGCAGCAGCCAGTTCGACACGGCGATGACGATCAGCGGCGTCACCGCCATGCTGAGGCCGACGATGGCGACGAGGCGGTCGCGCAGGGGGTCGTCGATCAGGCCGACGCGGAAGGCTTCGTTGAACACGACGAAGGCGAACTCGCCGCCCAGCGCCAGCACGGCGCCGAGCATCATCGACTCGCGCAGCGGCAAGCGTCCCGGCCGCCAGCCGATCAGGACCAGGATCAGCAGCTTGGCCAGCAGCAGTCCGGCGACGCCGGCGGCGATCACTCCGGGTTCGGCCGCGACCTTGCCGAGGTCGATGCTCATGCCGACGGCGATGAAGAACAGGCCGAGCAGCAGACCCTTGAACGGTTCGATCTGCGCCTCGAGTTCGTGGCGGAATTCGGAATCGGCCAGCAGCACGCCGGCGAGGAAGGCGCCGAGGCCCATCGACAGGCCGCCGAGTTGCATCAGCCAGGCGGTGCCGACGACGACCAGCAGCGAGGTCGCGGTGAAAACTTCGGCCATCTTCGTCCAGGCCACGGCGCGGAACAGTTGCCGCAACAGCAGGCGACCGCCGATCACGACCAGCGCGATCATGCCGAGCGCCTTGAGCACCGAATCCCAGGCCGGCGCCGACTGCGAGGCGGCCTTGGCTTCGCCGAGCAGCGGGATCAGGGCGAGCAGCGGGATCGCCACGAGATCCTGCAAGAGCAGGATGGCGAAAGCGAGCCGGCCGTAGCCGGTAGTCAATTCCTTGCGTTCGGCCAGGATCTGCAGGCCGACGGCGGTCGATGAAAGTGCGAGACCGAGGCCGATCACCAGATCGGTTTTCCAGCCCAGGCCCATCGCGGCGGCGACGCCGCCGAGTACCAGGGCGCTCAAGGCCACTTGCACGCCGCCGGTGCCGAACACCTGGCGGCGCATGACCCACAGGCGCGAAGGCGACAGCTCGAGGCCGATGACGAACAGCAGCATCACCACGCCCAGCTCGGACACCGCCATCGTGCTCTCGACGTGCTTGACCAGCTTGAACCCGTACGGCCCCATCACCGCGCCGGCGATGAGGTAACCGAGCACCGCGCCGAGGCCGAAGCGCCGGAACAGCGGCACGGCGATCACCGCCGACAGCAGGAAGATCAGGATGAGTTCGAGATTGCCCTGTTCGTGCATGCGCGCCTCCTGCGCCGATTATGCCTGCGGAACGTCGCCGCGATACCATGGCGGCGGATTTCTCCGGAGCAGGGCGTCATGCGCAAGTGCATGTGGTGGTTGGGTTTGTCGATGGCGCTGGCGATGGGCGTGGCTTCGGCAGGCGATGGACGGAAGACCGGGTCCTTGCCCCTGGAGAAGGTGCTGACGACGACGGTCGACGCCTGGATCGTGATCGATGAGCAGGGTTCGCCAACGGATTTCGGCGTAGACACGAAAGTGCCCGAAGCCTTGGCTGCGAACCTGGATCGCGCGGCGCGCAAGTGGAAGTTCCGCCCCGTGCAAGTCGACGGAGCCGCCCGCAAGGTGCGCACGCCGGTGCGCATCAGCCTCAACGGTCGTCAGCAGGGCAAGGACTATCTGATCAACATCGAGAACGTCGTTTTCCCGGCAAACGAATCCGCCGGCGCAAGCGCACGTCCTGCCGGCGTGCTGCTCAAGGCGCGGTCGCTGCCGCCGCCTTCGTATCCGCAGGAAATGCAGCGGCGCGGCATCAACGCGCGCGTGCTGGTCGCCCTGCATCTCGATGCCGAAGGCAACGTGATCGACGCGATGGCGGTGCAATCGACCCTGCTGCACGTGTCGCAGGCGCAGCCCGACCCGACAACGCGACGCATGCTGGTCGCGTTCGAGCGCTCCGCGGTGGCTGGTGCGCGACGCTGGAAGATTGACGTGGATGCGCGCGGCCGGGTGCCTTCCGCGCTGGAGCTGACGGCGTACGTGCCGGTGAGTTACACCATGATGGGGCAGGTCGCGGCGGTGAACGGGCTTTGGCGCCACGAAACGCGCAACGAGCTCAAAGGCATCGGCTGGCTGCCGAAGCAGGAGGAGACCCAGCGCATCGGCGTCTCGGACCTGCTCGATGGCGAGATGTATCCGGTCGCCAGCGAGTTCCGATTTATCGACGACGTGCGCGGCCAGGCCTTGTAACGGGTCGGCGCGGCGGCACGCTCGCCAAGAAAAACGCCGGCTTGCGCCGGCGTTCCTGTTTGCACGGTTGCCGCGAAACGCGATCAGCGCTTCATCGATTGGAAGAACTCGTCGTTCGACTTGGTGGTCTTCATCTTGTCGAGCAGGAATTCCATCG
>CAYWHO010000323.1:0-2468 GCA_964458195.1 uncultured Arenimonas sp. | reverse complement strand
GGAGTTTTTTCTCCTCCCCCTGCTCGCAGGGGGAGGTTGGGAGGGGGTCGAATGCCTGCGCCGTTCAATGCGCTGCGAAGAGCTCCAACCCCACCCCAGCCCTCCCCTTCAATGAAGGGGAGGGAGTATTTGCTCCTCCTCTTCAACGAAGGGGAGGAGTTTTCTCTCCTCACCGTGGAAGAAATGAGGGAGCGAAGAAGATCGTCGCGCCGCCGGACGGCGGGGTAAGCGAGGGGGAGGGCGCTTCCGGCCGGCGACGCAACGAAAGGAAAACTCAGCGGGCGGCGATCGCCTTCTTGTCCGGCGCAGCGGCGCCGCCCATCGCGACCACGGTTTCCTTCACCGGCATGCCGGGGAAGAACACCTTCTGCACGCCATCGACGACGATGCGGTCCTTGCCGCTCAAACCGCTGCTGACCACGCGCAGGCCGTCCACTTCGCGGCCCAGCGTGATGTCGCGTCGCTGCGCCGTGTGGTCCGGGCCAACGACATAGACGTACTTGCGGTCCTGGTCGGTCAGCACCGCCTTGTCGTCGATCAGCACGGCCTTGAACTCGGCGCTGCCTTCGAGCTGCACGCGGGCGAACAGGCCCGGCGTGAATACGCGGTCGGGATTGGCCAGCACGGCGCGGGCGCGGATCGTTCCGGTGTTCGGATCGACCTGGTTGTCGATGAAATCGACATAGCCTTCGTGCGGATAGCCGTTCTCGTTGGCCAGGCCCACGCGCACCGGGTTGCGGTCGGCATCGCGCGCGCCGTCGCGGGCGAGCTGGTTGTAGCGCAGGTAGGCCTGCTCGTCGCTTTCGAAATACACATGCACCGGATCGAGCGACATCAGCGTCGTCAGCAAGGTGCCGTCGGCCTGGGCGAGGTTGCCGACCGTCACCAGGGCGCGACCGGCGCGGCCGGAAATCGGCGCCCGCACTTCGGTGAACTGCAGGTTCAGTCGCGCCGCCGCGACGGCGGCTTCGGCCGCGCGCACGCCGGCATCGCTGGAACGGCTGGCGGCGATGCGCGATTCGAAGTCTTCGCGCGAAATGGCTTTCGCATCGATCAGGGCCTGGGCGCGGGCGCCCTGCGTCTGCGCGAGTTTGGCATCGCTGCGTGCGCGCTCGAGTTGGGCCTGCGCCTGCGCGAGCTGCGCCTGGTAGGGCCGCGGATCGATGACGAAGAGCAGATCGCCCTTGCGCACTTCCTGGCCTTCCTCGAACGCGACGCGATCGATGTAGCCGCTGACGCGCGGACGCAGTTCGACGCTTTCCACGGCCGCGACGCGACCGGTGTAGTCGTCCCACTGGCGCACATTGCGTTCGATCGCGTTGGCGACGCTGACCTGGGCCGGCGGCGGACCGCCGGCCTGCTGTTCGGCCGCCTGGGTGCCGCAACCGCCGAGCAGCAGGCCCGAAGCGATGGCCACCGACAGCGCCAGCAGCGGCGCCGCGGAACGAAGATAGAGTTTGCCGATATTGGTGTTCATTTCTGCTTCGCCTCGTTGCGGTTGTTCGAGAAAAGGGGTTCGAGCAATGACCATGCCTGGTCGAGATAGCGTTGACCTTCGGTCGCGGCCGCGCTATCCGCGGCCTGCGCTTTCGTCGCGACCATGCGCGACAACAGCGCCGGCTCCTGCGGTTCGAAACGCGTGGTGGATTTGTTCCGGCGCGGCGCATCGGGGTCGAAAGGAACGATGGGCATCGTGGCGCGGCGCGCATCGCCCTGGTCGATCAGGGCCAGCGCCTGTTCGCCGATGGCGGTTGCGCTCGGCCAGCCTTCGCAGGCGCAGGCGTCGTTCTCGTCGGTACGCACCGGGCGCGTCACGCCCAGCAATTGCACGCGCACGCCGATGTGGCGCGCCTCGTCGTGCAGCACGCGCACCAGCATGCTGATCGCCGACGCGGCGATCGAGCGATATCCATAACCGGCCCAGGGGTTCTCGCTGCCCGGGCTGCCGACGACGACATAGCCGCCGTTGCGGCCGGATTCGGACAGCAGGGGCAACAACTGCCGCGCAGCGGCGAGCTGCGGAAACAGATCGGCCTGCAGGCGGCGCTGCAATTCGTCGGTGGCGTGATCGAGCACGCGGCCCGGCGCGGGTTCGTTGCAGATCGCGACGACGATGCCGGCGATCGGCCGCTCGAGTTCGCGCAGCGCGACCGCGAGCGCGGCGGCGCTGGCTTCGTCGGCGATGGAACCGGCGACGATGTTCAGGTCGGCGGCGGGATGACGCTTGCGCAACGAGCGCAGTTCGGCCTGGTCGAGCGAGACGGCGATGACCGGCCGGCCCTCCTCCAGGGCGGCCTGCAGCACGCCGCGGCCGACGCCGCGGGCGGCATCCAGGATGACGACAGGGGCTTTCATCGTCCCATCTCCGGGACATTACTTCCCACGAATGGGACGATCTGCGTATCGCCGGCCTGGGACGAAGCACGCGGACGCGGCGCCGCCGCGCCTTCCCGGGCAGCGATCAGCCG
>CAYWHO010000322.1:0-2470 GCA_964458195.1 uncultured Arenimonas sp. | reverse complement strand
CCGCTGGTGCCGATGTTGACGTTGGCGATGCCGCAATCCGAACCGGCCGCCGACAGGAAGGCTTCGGCCGATTTCAGGTTGGCGGTGAAGATCGAGGACGAGAGGCCCTGCGGCACGGCATTCTGCATCTCGATGGCTTCGTCGATGGTCTTGTACGACATGACGTACAGGATCGGCGCGAAGGTTTCGGTCTGCACGACCTCATCGGTGTTCTTCAGGCCGGTGACGATGGCCGGCAGCACGAAGTTGCCCTTGCCTTCGATCGCGGCGCCGCCGATCTCGACCTTGCCGCCGCTGGCCTTGGCTTTCTCGATCGCATCGAGGTAGGCCTGCACGGCGTCGCGGCTGTTCAGCGGGCCCATCAGGTTGGCCGGATCGGTCGGGTCGCCGATTTTCTTCTCCACCTGCTTGTAGGCGGTGATGAGTTTCGCCAGCACGTCGGCGTAGATGGATTCGTGCACGATCAGGCGGCGGGTGGTGGTGCAGCGCTGGCCGGCGGTGCCGACGGCGCCGAAGACGATGCCGGGAATGGCGAGCTTCAGGTCGGCGGTCTCGTCCACGATGATGGCGTTGTTGCCGCCGAGTTCGAGCAGGGAACGGCCCATGCGGCGGGCGACGCGCTCGCCGACGATGCGGCCGACCTTGGTCGAGCCGGTGAAGCTGATCAGCGGGATGCGGTGGTCGTCGACCAACTGCTGCGCCAGTTCGGTGCCGGCGTCGTTGAACAGGAAGAAGATGTCGGGGAAACCGCCGGCCTTCAGCGCGTCGTTGCAGATCTTCATCGAGGCGACGGCCGACAGCGGCGTCTTCGGCGAGGGCTTCCAGATCGTGATGTCGCCGCAGATGGCGGCGATGAAGCTGTTCCAGGCCCAGACCGCGACCGGGAAGTTGAAGGCCGAGATCACGCCGACCAGGCCCAGCGGATGCCACTGCTCGTACATGCGATGGCCCGGGCGTTCGCTGTGCATCGTCAGGCCGTAGAGCTGGCGCGACAGGCCGACGGCGAATTCGCCGATGTCGATCATCTCCTGCACTTCGCCGTCGCCCTCGGGTTTGGACTTGCCCATTTCCAGCGCGACCAGCGAGCCGAGCGCGTCCTTGTGCTTGCGCAGGGCATCGGCGCAGAGGCGGATCGCTTCGCCGCGACGCGGGGCCGGCGTCGTGCGCCAGACCTTGAAGGCGGCCTGGGCGCGTTCGACGATGGTGTCGTAATCGGCCTGGGACGAGGCATGCACGCGACCCAGCACTTCGCCGGTGGTCGGATTGATCGGTTCGATCACGCCAGCATCGCGGGTCTGCGACCACTCGCCCTGGCCAAGATAGGTGCCGGACTCGGTGGCGGACAGGCCGAGGGCGGAAAGGACGGGGTGGGACATGCACGTGCTCCAGAGGCTTGATGTGGCGTCCCCGATACGATTCGAACGTACGACCTTCCCCTTAGGAGGGGGACGCTCTATCCAGCTGAGCTACGGGGACAGGAATTCGGACGGGCCTGAGGGCCGCGCCAAGACCGTGAATTATCGCAAGAAATACCCCCCCTTTGCCCACCCCACAGGGGTGGCAAAGGCCGCCGTGGCCCGACCCGCGTATCATGTCGCCCTTTCCCGACCGGATTCCGCCATGCAGATCAGCCTTTACGGTGCCGCCAGCAGCATGCTGACCCGCGGCCTGAAGAACCTCGACGCCATCCTGGACAAGGCCGTCGCCAGCGCCGAAGCGCGCAAGTTCGACCCCGCCGTGCTGTTGTCGGCCCGCCTGGCGCCCGACATGTTTCCGCTGCTGCGCCAGGTGCAGATCGCGTGCGACTTCGGCAAGGGCACGATGGCCCGCCTGGCCGGCGTGGAAAATCCGAAGTTCGAGGACAGCGAAACCAGCTTCGCCGACCTCAAGGCACGCATCGCCAAGACCCTGGCCTTCATCGCCAGCATCAAGGAAGCCGATTTCGCCGGCGCCGAGGATCGCGACATCACGATCCAGATCCCGTCGCAGACGCTGCAATTCAAGGGCCTGCCGTATTTCACCGGTTACGCGATCCCGAACTTCCATTTCCACATGACCACCGCTTACGCGATCCTGCGCCACAACGGCGTCGAACTCGGCAAGCGCGATTACATCGGCCAGGCCTGAGCAGGCCGGCGGCCCGCCGCCCGATGGACGTTTCTCTCGTGACTCCGATCCTCAACATCGCCGCCTACCGTTTCGTCCGCCTCGCCGACGGCGAAGCCGTGGCGGCGCGCGTGCGGGCGTTGTGCGAGCGTTTCGGGCTGAAGGGCAGCGTGCTGGTGGCGCCGGAAGGCATCAACCTGTTCCTGGCGGGAGCGCGCGCCGGCATCGAGTCTTTCATCGATGCCTTGGCCGAAGACCGGCGTTTCGCCGACCTGACGGTGAAGTACAGCGAAAGCGATTCCGTTCCCTTCCGCCGGCTCCGGGTCAAGAACAAGCGCGAGATCATCACGTTCCGCGACGATTC
>CAYWHO010000321.1:0-2472 GCA_964458195.1 uncultured Arenimonas sp. | reverse complement strand
CCGCTGCTGCCGGCGCCGCAGGCGCATCGGCGTGCCCTGCTCGAACACGTGCGCGCCGCCGGCGAATTCGCCTGGCGTCGCCATCGCGGCGTCGCCCTGCACGCCGCGCTGTTGAACCTGTGGCGCAAACGCCTGGCCAGTCGCGATCCGCTGATCGCCGCGCTCGACGGCGACGCGCAGGTCGAAGCCCTTTCGCAACGGCTAGGCATCGACGCCGGCCGCATCCGCCATGCCCTGCGACCGGTCGGCCTCAACCGGCCGGACGCCTTCTTGCAGAGCATCTCCACCCTGATCGACATGAGAAACCGACTATGAGCACTCCCACGCCCCTGCCCGCGCCGATCACCGGCGAAGCGCTGATCCAGAAGGTCGATTCGGTACGCGCCCAGGTCGCACAGGCCTTCATCGGCCAGACCGAAGTGCTCGATCAGATCCTGATCGCCCTGCTCGCCGGCGGCCATGTGCTGGTCGAAGGCGTGCCGGGCCTGGGCAAGACCCTGCTCGTGCGTGCGCTCGCGACCGCGCTCGACTGCGCCTTCGCCCGCGTGCAGTTCACGCCCGACCTGATGCCCAGCGACATCAGCGGCCACGCCTTCTACGACCCGAAGAGCGAAAGCTTCAAGATCCGGCGCGGACCGATCTTCACCAACCTGCTGCTCGCCGACGAAATCAATCGCGCGCCGGCGAAAACGCAGGCCGCGCTGCTCGAAGTGATGCAGGAGCAGCAGGTCACCATCGAAGGCCGCAGCTATCCGCTGGCGCCGCCTTTCCTGGCGATCGCGACGCAGAACCCGGTGGAGCAGGAAGGCACGTATCCGCTGCCGGAAGCGCAGCTCGATCGTTTCCTGCTGAAGATCCTGATGGGCTATCCCGAACACGAGGACGAAGTGCGCATGGTCGGCAACGTCAGCCGCGGCCGAAACGCGCACGATTTCGATCTCAGCCAGGTGCAGCGCGTCATCGGCCCGGCGGAGATCGTCGCGATGCAGCTCGGCACCGCCGAAGTCACCGTCGATCCGGTCGTGCTCGACTACGCCGTGCGCCTGGTGCGCGCCACGCGCGCCTGGCCGGGCATCAGCCTCGGCGCCGGACCGCGCGGCAGCCTCGCCCTGGTGCGCGCCGCGCGCGCGCAAGCGGTGATCGAAGGCCGCGATTTCGTCACGCCCGACGACATCCGCGCGATCGCCAGGCCGGCGCTGCGCCATCGCATCACGCTGGCGCCGGAACTGCAGATCGAAGGCCAGCGCATCGACGACGTGATCGCCGCGCTGCTGGTGAAGGTGGAAGCGCCGCGCCGATGAGGCCAGGCCGCGCCCTGATCGCCTGCCTGCTGCTGTGGGCCCTGCTGGGCGCGCTGGTCGCGTTCGGCTGGGCGCCGCTGCCGGCCTGGATCGGCGCCGGTGCGATGTTGCTGGTCGTCGCGGCGCTCGATGCCTGGACGCTGCGACGGCGGCCCAGTCCGGAGCTCGAACGCGAGCTGCCGCCGATCGTGCCGGTGGGCGTCGAACGCGAAACGCGGTTGTTGTTGCGCACGCCGGGCCGACGCACGCAGTCGCTGGAGGTGTTCGACCTGTTGCCCGGCGACTGGCGCGTGCAGGGCCTGCCGCGTTCGCTGGACCTGCACCCGGGCCAGGAATCGATCGTCACTTATCGCTTCGTGCCCGAACAGCGCGGCAGTTTCGAATTCGCCGGCTGCGACCTGCGCCTGCGCTCGCCGCTGCGGCTGTGGCGCCAGCGTCGGCGCATCGAATTGCGGCAGACGGTGCGCGTGTATCCCAACTTCGCGCCGCTGGCGCGTTTCGCGCTGTTCAGCGCCGAGCAGGCCTCGCGCGTGGTCGGTGCGCATGTTCGGCGCAACCGCGGCGAGGGCACGGAATTCCACCAGCTGCGCGAGTACCGCGAGGGCGACACCCAGCGGCAGATCGACTGGAAGGCGACGCAGCGCGCGCGCAAGCTCATTTCGCGCGACTACCAGAGCGAGCGCAACCAGCAGGTGCTCATGCTGATCGACACCGGCCGGCGCATGCTGGCCAAGGACGATGCGTTGTCGCATTTCGACCACACGCTCAATGCCAGCCTGGTCGTTTCCTACCTCGCGCTGCGCCAGGGCGACGCGGTCGGCCTGCTCGCCAGCGGCGGCGATTCGCGCTGGCTGGCGCCGCAGCGCGGCCTCGGCGCCGTGGACACGATGCTCAACACGGTGTTCGACCTGCAGGCGAAACCCGTCGCGACCGACTACCTCGCCGCCGCCACGCAGCTCGCGCAGCGCCAGCGCCGCCGCGCCCTGGTGATGCTGGTGACGAACGTGCGCGACGAGGATATCGAGGACCTGATGACGGCGGTACGCCTGCTGCAGCGCCGCCACGTCGTCTGCGTGGCCAGCCTGCGCGAGAAGGTGCTGGACCAGACGCTGGAGAAACCGGTGCACACGATCGAGGATGCGATCCAGGCCGGCGCGCTGGCGCGTTACCT
>CAYWHO010000320.1:0-2473 GCA_964458195.1 uncultured Arenimonas sp. | reverse complement strand
GCATGGCGCATGGCTTTCCCCGGGATGAGCTATCCGCCGACCGTAGCCCCGGGGGCCGCGGGAAGGGAGTGCCGGTGGTCATGGGGTCATGGCGGTTGCGCGTCCGTGCGAAGGCAGCAGTCGAAATCGCGTCGCCGCTTGCTTCAGGCCGCGGCGGATGAACCCTGCAACAATCCCGCTTCCTTCAGCTTCTGCCGAAGAGACATGGCGCTGAGCTCAAGACCGTTCGGCCAGCACAGGGCGCCGAGCTCAATATGGAAACGCTGGAACACATTGGACTCGCGCAGAGGCTCGGTCATCGACGTGCCCGCCGTCACCAACGGCGTGAAGTCGAGAACGCCCGCGCTGCCGTCGGAAAAGCGCAACTGCAGGCGATAATCCTGCAGGTATTCGGCCGAAATCAGCTTACTCATTGTCGGCACCCCGAATGCGCTCCAGCGGCAGCAAGGCCTGCGCTTTCGCCCAATTCTGCTCCAATTCTGCGGAATGGTCCAAGCACCATTGCTGAACGAGCACCAATGCCCGTTTTGGAAGTTCACCGACGATCAGCCCTCCATCGCCCAAGGCGATCAGGGCCTCCTGCCCTTGGTATTCGACATGGATGTGGGGTGGCGCATGGTCCGCGTGATACATGCGGACATAGATGCCGAAAAAGCTGGAGATGACAGGCATGCAAGACCTCGGATGCCTGCATCCTGACGATTTGTGTGCCGGGCCAGGATCGGAAACTACGCAAAGATCCATCGGAAAATACCGCTGCAGGTTCGACGAAAAGGCCGACAAGCCTTATCGTTGTCGACACTGGCCCGATCTCACGAGCAACCCACCATGAACCTTTACGGCCGCTCCAGTTCGCATTTCACCCGCATCGCGCGCATCTTCGCGCTCGAAGCCGAAGTTGCATTCGAATTCGTCCTGATCCGCGACCTGATGTCGCAGGAGCCGGACGACTACGGCGGCCATCCGGCGATGAAGATGCCGACGCTGCAGACCGAGGAAGGCATCTGGTTCGGTTCCCTGCCGATCTGTCGCGAACTGATCGCCTGCTCCGAACTCAACCTCGAAGTGATCTGGCCGGAGAATCTGGAACGTCCGGTGGCGGCGAACGCGCAGGAACTGGTGACGACGGCGATGTCCAGCGAAGTCGGCCTGATCATGGGCAAGGCGACCGGCATCGCGCCCGACAACGCGCAGCAGGTAAAGACGCGCGCCAGCCTGCTCGGCGCGATGGAATGGCTGGAGCTCAATGCCGATCGCGCGATCGCCACGCTGCACCCCGAGCGCGACCTGAGCTTTCTCGAAGTCTCGCTGTTCTGCCTGCTCGAGCACCTGGAATTCCGCGAAGTACTGCCGCTCGATCCCTACCCGCAACTGCGCGCCTTCGCCGAACGCTTCGCCCAGCGCAGCTCGGCGAAAGCGACGGCGTACAAATTCGATTTTCCGCCGGCCTGACGCGACACGCCGCGAGCCGGGCGGATCCGTAGGCTGGGCTGGCAAGCCCAGCGCTTTCGAACACCGCGACAAAAGGCTGGGCTTACCAGCCCAGCCTACAACCTGCGGCGAAGCACGTAGCCGGGTTGAGCGAAGCGAAGCCCGGGACCGCAAGATGCATCGCGATTTCCAATTGCCCCTCACCCCAGCCCTCTCAGCCTTGCATGCCCTTCGGGCACCCGCTGCCGGGAGAGGGAGCTTGCAACGACGCGAGATGCATCGCGATTGAACGTAGCCCGGGTGGAGCATTGCGACACCCGGGAACAACTTCGCAAGGAATTCCCGGGTCTTGGCCTGCGGCCTCGACCCGGGCTGATCCGTAGGCTGGGCTGGCAAGCCCAGCGCTTTCGAACACCGCGACAAAAGCTGGGCTTACCAGCCCAGCCTACAACCTGCGGCGAAGTGCGTAGTCCAGGTGGAGCGCCGTCAGAACGTAATGCTCCACGTATCGATCTTGCCGGTATCCCCGGCGCCGTTGTCGTTGACGCGCAGCTTCCAGGTGCCGTTGAGCAGTTCGCTGGACAGGTTCTTGGTGAACGTGCCGATGACGTTGTCGGCGCTGCCGCCGGTGCGGTTATGGATGTTATACAGCGTGCCGTCCGGCGCCACGAGGTCCACCTTCAAATCGCCTTTGTAGGTGTGCAGGATCGTCACCGAAATCACGGCATTCGTGGGCGCGTTGCCGGTGCGGTTGGCGACGACGATCGGGCTGTCCACGGTGGCGTTGTCGGTGATCGCGAAGTCGGTGGCATTGGTATAGACCAGCGGGCCGTTGCCGCAGTCGGCGCATTGCGCGTAGTTGCCGACCAGTTGCAGGCCGGAGAAGGCCGTATAGGCTTTCAGGCGCACGTAGTAAACGCCGGCCGTCGGCGCCGCGAAGGTGCAGGTTTCATTGTTGCCGGACTGGTAGGGGCGGCAGAGATACGCCGTATCGGTCGGCGCACTGCCGAGCTGCACGTACATGTCGGAATCGCCGGTGCCG
>CAYWHO010000319.1:0-2482 GCA_964458195.1 uncultured Arenimonas sp. | reverse complement strand
GCGGATGTCCTTGATGAAGCCGAGGTCGAACATGCGGTCGGCCTCGTCGAGCACGCAGACCTCGCAGGCGTGCAAGTGCACCACGCCCTGGCGCACGTAATCGATGAGGCGGCCCGGGGTGGCGATGATCACGTCGGCGCCGCGCTGCAGGATCTCGCGCTGCTTGTCGTAATCGACGCCGCCGTAAACGAGGGCGAACTTCAGGCCAAGACCGCCGGCGAACTTCTCGGCGTCCTTGTGGATCTGGATGGCCAGTTCGCGGGTCGGCGCCAGGATCATCGCGCGCGGGTCGGCATCGCCGCGGTTGGCCAGGGCCGGGCGGCTCAGCAGGCGATTCACGGTGGCGACCAGGAAGGCCAGGGTCTTGCCCGTGCCGGTCTGGGCCTGGCCGGCGACATCGCGACCGGCCAGGGCGATCGGCAGGGTCATGGCCTGGATGGGAGTGCAGCGGCTGAAGCCAGCGGCTTCAAGGCCTGAGAGTACGGCGGGCTGCAATTCGAAACTGGAAAAAGCTATATCGGTCAGTGGCTTGTCGGACATGTGCACTCATTGAAGCGGTTCAGCCGCACTTGTGCGGGCCGCGCTCGGGTCGCAAACTGCGACCGGTTGCCTGGACGGGGTGCCGGATTGATTTCGGCGATGGAACCCCCAGTTTAACAGGCAAGAACGCCGATTCAGGCGCTTTCCCTTCTAAAGAATCAGGAGTTTCCCGTGAGCGAGCAGGTTACGCATGTGGGCGATGCGGATTTCGAGGCCGAAGTCCTCAAGTCCGACGTCCCGGTGCTGGTGGATTTCTGGGCCGAATGGTGCGGCCCCTGCAAGATGATCGGGCCGATCGTCGACGAAATGGCCGGCACCTATGCCGGCAAGGTAAAGGTCGTGAAACTCAACATCGACCACAACCCGAAAGTGCCGCGCCAGTACGCCGTGCGCGGCATCCCGACCCTGATGCTGTTCAAGGGCGGCGCGGTGCATTCGACCCAGGTCGGCGCCGTCGGCAAGGCCCAGCTCGCGCAGTTCATCGACAAGGCGGTCTGATCGCACCCCTGCGATCCGCCCCATCGCACCGATCCGGCCCGCCACGGGCCGGATCCGCTGAATCGACGATTCAGGCCCAGCTTGTGCACCGCCCGCGCGCGGTGTTAGCGTTAGACCCAGCCAGGCGCCCCGCGCCGCTCTTCTGCAAGTCCCCCTTCTTCCCCGACTCGCATCCGCGAGGATTCAATCCGTGTCCGAAAACGAGACCGAAACCGGCGCACCCGCCGTGAAGCGCGGCCGCAAGCCGCGCGTCCAGCCCCCTTCCGAAGCCATCGCCGAAACCCCGGTCGCGCCTGCCGCGCCGGAGCCGCCGCCGGCACCTGTCGCCGTCGCCGAACCGCGCGAAGCGCAGGGCGGCGGCAACAACGAACCTGCCGGCGAATCGCGTTCGCCGCAGCCGGGCGAAGAGGGCTACAAGAGCCGCAGCCAGATGCGCCGCGAACGCTTTCGCGAGCGTCGCGACCGCTATCGCGAGCAAGGCGGCCCGCGCGAAGGCGGCGGCGGCGAGAACAACGACGGCAACGGCGAGCGTTTCGAACGCCAGCCCTACCAGCCGCCGCAGCTGCCGCCGGATTTCCCGACCTACAGCCTGAACGACCTCAAGCGCATGCCGGCGCACAAGCTGCTGGAAATGGCCGAGAAGTTGAACCTGCACGAAGGCGTGGCGCGCATGCGCAAGCAGGACGTCACCTTCGCCCTGCTGAAGGTGCTCACGCGCCATCCCAACGGCGTCGCCGCCGACGGCGTGCTGGAGATCCTGCCGGACGGTTACGGCTTCCTGCGCAGCGCCGACGCCAGCTACCTCGCCGGCCCGGACGATGTGTACATCTCGCCCAGCCAGATCCGCCGCTTCAACCTGCGCACCGGCGACGAAGTCACCGGTCGCATCCGCAGCCCGAAGGACGGCGAGCGCTACGTCGCGCTGAACGTGCTCGACACGCTCAACGGCGAGCCGCTGGAAGCCTCCAAGGGCAAGGTGCTGTTCGAGAACCTGACGCCGCTGTTCCCGCGCCGCAAGTTCACCCTCGAACGCGGCAACGGTTCGTCGGAAGACATCACCGGCCGCATCATGGATCTGATGGCGCCGCAGGGCAAAGGCCAGCGCGCGCTGATCGTGTCGCCGCCCAAGGCCGGCAAGACGATGATGATGCAGAACATCGCCCAGGCCATCATCCACAACCATCCGGACGTGCACCTGATCGTGCTGCTGATCGACGAGCGCCCGGAAGAAGTGACGGAAATGCAGCGCACGGTGCGCGGCGAAGTGATCAGCTCGACTTTCGACGAGCCGGCCGCGCGTCACGTGCAGGTCGCCGAGATGGTGATCGAACGGGCCAAGCGCCTGGTCGAGCACAAGCGCGACGTGGTGATCCTGCTCGACTCGATCACCCGGCTCGCCCGCGCCTACAACACCGTCGTTCCCTCCTCCGGCAAGGTGCTCACC
>CAYWHO010000318.1:0-2495 GCA_964458195.1 uncultured Arenimonas sp. | reverse complement strand
GTCGCGATTGCCATCGCTCCTGCGAAGGCGTTGCGTGGCGGTCCGAACAGTCGCGGCTCACGCCGCTCCTACAAGGCACTCACCGGAACGGTAGAATCGCGCCATGCCTTTCCTCGAACTCTCCCTGCGCTGCCGCGCCGCCGACGAAACACGGCTCGAAACCGCGCTGGAAGATCTCGGCGCCTTGTCGGTCTCGCTGCTCGACGCAGCCGATGCAGAAAACGAGAAAGCCATCCTCGAGCCCGGTGTCGGCGAACTGCCGCTGTGGCCGGAAATCACGATGCTGGCGCTCTTCCCCGAAGACACGCACGAAGCCCTGCTGCTGCACGCGCTGGAAGCCTACGACCCGAAGCTGGACCTGAGCTCGGCGACTTTCCGCATCGTCGAGGACCAGGACTGGGAGCGCGCCTGGATGGATCAGTTCGCGCCGATGCGTTTCGGCGAACGCACCTGGATCGTGCCCTGGAACCTGGAGACGCCCGCCGACGCCGAAGGCGGCGCGATCGTGCGCCTCGATCCGGGCCTGGCTTTCGGTTCGGGCACGCATCCGACCACGGCGCTCTGCCTGCAATGGCTCGATTCGCTCGACCTGCGCGACAAGACCGTGCTCGATTTCGGTTGCGGCTCGGGCATCCTAGCGTTGGCGGCGCTGAAGCTCGGCGCCGCCAGCGCCGTCGGCGTGGACAACGATCCGCAGGCGCTGGCCGCCAGCTTGGACAATGCCGAACGCAATGGCGTGGGCGATCGTCTGCAGGTGTTCGCGCCGGAAGACGAACCGGTGCGGAGCTATCCGGTCGTGGTCGCCAACATCCTCGCCTCCGCGCTCGATGCGCTGGCCGAGGTACTGGCCGCGCGCGTGGCGCCCGGCGGCGTGATCGCGCTATCCGGCATCCTGCACGGCCAGGAAGACGCGCTGATCGAACGCTACGCGCCCTGGTTCGACCGACTCGAAGCGGTGCGGCTCGACGACTGGATGCGCATCACCGGCACCCGCCGCGGCTGAACACCGAACACTGAAAACCTGATACCTAAAACCGCCCCCGCCCCGCGCACGACAACCCGCCCGACAGTCCCGCCATGGCTTCTTCCCCCCCGGAATTCCTCAAGCCCGCCGAACCCGCGCTGCGCCCGCGCCGGCACTGGTTCGTCTGGCTGCTGGTGCCCGCGCTGGCGCTCGTACTGCTGGTGCAGATCGGCGTCGCCGATCGCGAACGCCTCGCCGCCGATCCGGTCTGGCGACCGCGCATCGAACGACTTTGCTCGCTGCTCGGTTGCGAACTGCCGCCCTGGCGCGAACCGTCCGCGTTCCATCTTTCATCGCGCGAAGTGCGTCCGCATCCGACCGTCGCCGGCGCCTTGCTGATCAGCATCACCTTCCGCAACGACGCGCGTTTCGCGCAGCCCTGGCCCCTGCTCGAACTTTCTCTGGCCAACCTCGAAGGGCAACCGCTCGGCCTGCGTCGCTTCACCCCGCGCGAGTACCTCGGCACGCTGCCGACCAATGCCGAGATCGCGCCCGGCCAGTCCGCCAGCCTGTCGCTGGAGATCGTCGATCCGGGAAAACGCGCCGTCGAGTTCCATTTCGATTTCCGTTAAGGCGGTCAAAATCCTGATCGCTCAATCGCTTGCGAATGCCGTGGCGCGCGCGCCGCGACACGGGTAGACTTCCTTCCCCCTCAGTCGCCCGCAGGGAAGCGGAACCATGCATCTGGAGTCTTCGTCGGTGAAATCCCTGCGTGCGGAACCCGCGCCCGCGACTCATTCGCAACCGGCGCTGCGCGACTACGTGGCCAAGGCCGTCCGTCGCTACCTGCACGACCTGGGCGAATGCGATTCGCACGAGCTCTACGACATCGTGCTGCGCGAAATCGAAAAGCCGCTGCTCAACGAAGTGATGCGCCATTACGACGGCAACCAGAGCCGCGCCGCCGCCACGCTCGGCATCAATCGCGCGACGCTGCGCAAGAAGCTGCGTCAGTACGGCATCTGACGCCGACAGCGCCGGCCCGACCGGCGCGAAAAGGCGGAAAGCAGTAGAAATCCCCGGAATCCGGCCGAAAACCCGGCGCGGCATGGCCTGCGCGCAGGTATAATCCGCGCTCCGTTTCGGGGTGAATCCATGCGTGCCGACCGTCTGCCCGTCCGCCGGGCCCTGCTTTCCGTTTCCGACAAGACCGGCGTGATCGAGCTGGCGCGCGAACTGAGCGCGCTCGGCGTCGAACTGCTCTCCACCGGCGGCACCGCCAAAACGTTGCGCGAGGCGGGCATCACCGTGCGCGACGTCTCCGACGTCACCGGGTTTCCGGAAATCATGGATGGCCGGGTAAAGACCCTGCACCCGAAGATCCATGGCGGCCTGCTAGGCCGCAGCGGCACCGACGACGCGGTGATGGCCGAACACGGCATCGCGCCGATCGACCTGCTCGTCGTGAACCTGTATCCGTTCGCCGCCACGGTGGCGAAACCCGACTGCGGTTACGACGACGCGATCGAAA
>CAYWHO010000317.1:0-2500 GCA_964458195.1 uncultured Arenimonas sp. | reverse complement strand
GGACGGCGTACCGACCGAGCGGGACGAATTTCCGCGGACCGGCGCTGCCGCTCGCGGCGAAGCAGCGGCATGTGGGAAGGCGGTGCAGACCCGATGATGGTTCGGAAGCGGAGGCAGGCCGAAAACCGCTCCTGCGTTTTCGGCACTCCCGCCATCCATGGCGGTCGGATGCCGAAGCGTCCGCGAGTCGGTGGCCATGGACGGCGTACCGACCGAGCGGGACGAATTTCCGCGGACCGGCGCTGCCGCTCGCCAGAAGGCCATGCTGCGCGACCAACGCGCAGCGCTTCTGCCGAATTCGCAGAGCGCCCCTAGGCCGATACAGCCGTTCGCAAATCGGTCGCCAGCAAGCTGGCTCCTACGCCTTGAGCACCGCCAGCTTGCCCGCCGAGGCCTTGCGCGTATGAAGGTTGAAGGTCGAGCCCTTCACCAGCACGTGCAGGCGCAGGCCTAGCAGGCAGACCGGTTCGCCCTCGTCCACCTGGTCCATCGACGAGAACTCCATCTCGGCCGCATCGACGACGGTCACGCCGCCGCTGCCCTCGATCTCGACATTGTTGTCCGGATCGATGAAGGCCGCCGTGTCCTCGTCCAGCCCGATGCCGATGGCGAAGGGGTTGTAGGCCAGGGCCGTCGCCAGGCGGCCAAGCCGGTCGCGCTGGCGGAAATGCTGGTCGATGATGAAGCGATTGGTCAGTCCCAGCCCCGGCGCCAGGCGCACGCTGCCGGCGATCGGGGTCGAGCCTTCTTCGCCGAACGCGATCATGTGCTCGCTGAGGAAAGACGCGCCGGCGCTGGTGCCGGCCACATGCGTGCCATGCGCATTGCTCTGCCGGATCGCTCGCGCGATCGACGTGCCGCCCAACAAGGTTCCGAGGCGAAGCTGGTTGCCGCCGGTGAAGAACACGCCGCTGGCGCGTTCGATGCGCGCGATGCGGCTGCGCTCCTCGGCGTCACGGCGCGTATCGAAATCGATGGCCTCGACGCGCGCAGCGCCGAGGTCGCGGAAGATCTGCTCGTAACGCGCGCCGGTATCGGCCAGCTTGCTCGCCGTCGGAATGACGACGATGTCGGCATCGTCGCCGCCGCAAAGCTCGACGAAACGCGCGAGGATGCTGCGGTCGTTTTCCTTTTCCTCGGCGCCGCCGATCGGAATGATCCAGCCGCGTTGGCTGCCCTGGGGGACCTGGCTCGGCATCAGCGCGACTCCTCGAACAGGCCACGGATCTTCGCCTCGCCCGCGCGCACATGCCAGCGCCCGCCCAACATCACATCGCTCACTCGGTGTTCCTCGTCCAGAATCGTGTAATCGGCATCGGCGCCCACCGCCACCCTTCCCTTGTCCTGCAGTCGCAGCAAGTCGGCCGCATTGCTCGTGAAGGCCGGCAGTACGCGTTCCAGCGGCTGACCGCGCCGCAGCAAAGCACGCAAGGTCTCGGCCAACGACGAAGGCGATCCGATGTCCATGCGCGACACCCGGCCGTCGCCGTCGAAATGCGGCAGGCAGCCGCCACCGTCCGAACTGATGGTCACCCGGCCGGCCGGCGCGCCGCTGTCGAGATAACGGATCAGCGCCTCGTCGGCCGCCCACGCATCTTCATCCTCGTCGACCGGGAAGGCAGTGATGTCCACCCAGCAGCCCTGTTTCGCCAAAGCCAACGCTTCCTCGAACAATCCCTTGCGCCGATTGATATGCGTCGGGTTGAACACGCGCGCCGGCAATTCGCTGATCGCCAGCGCCTCGCGCACCAGCGACAACCCGCGCGGGCCATCGCCCAGATGCAGGTGCAGGATGCCGGCCTTGCCGGTCAGCAGGCCGCCGACGTGCGCATCGGAGGCGACGCGCAGCAGCTCGTCGAGCGTGGGTTGGCTGGAACGATGATCGCAAATGGCCAGCTCGCCGACGCCAATGAAGGCATCGATGAAGGCGATGTCGTCGCGCACGCTGCCGGTCAATGTCGCGACCGGAAGATGGTAGCCGCCGGTATGCGCCCAGGCGTTCAGGCCTTCGTTGCGCAGGCCATTGACCGTCGCCACCAGATCGCGCGGGCTGCGCGTCGTATCGTCCGTGCCGAGCACGCCGATCACGCTGGTCACGCCGGCGAGGGTGAAGCGCGACAAGGGCACCGGCGGCACGCGCGTATGCGCGCCGGCCTCGCCGCCGCCTCCGGTCAAATGCGCGTGCCCATCGATGAAACCCGGCAGCAGGCGACGGCCCTGCAGATCGATGACATCGGCATCCGGGACGGAAACACTGGCTTTCGCCGCGTCCTCGCCCATCCAAAGCAGCTTGCCGCCGCCGACCAGCAGGTCGCGCTGCCCGAGCGCTTCGGGCGCGAACACGACGGCATTGCGGATCAGGCAGGTCATGGCTCAGGCCGCCGCATCGGTCGCGCGCCGACTCGGACGCAACTGCGGATCGAGCGCGACGCGCTCGTCGAACACGAAACAATCGCCCTCGTAGGCTTCGCCGCCGACCTGCTCGAAATAGCCGAGGATG
>CAYWHO010000316.1:0-2512 GCA_964458195.1 uncultured Arenimonas sp. | reverse complement strand
GCTGAACCAGGCCGCGCCCGTGGCGGCCGTGCATGGCCTGCCCGCGCTCGCCAAACTCGCCAACGAACTGGTTCGCGACGCCGTGCAGGCTTATCGCGACCGCGACGCCGATCGCGCCCTGCTCGTGCGCAATCGCGACGTCGAGGTGGATGCGCAGTACACCTCGCTGTTCCGCGAACTGCTGACCTACATGGCGGAAGATCCCAAGCAGATCACCGCCTGCACCCACCTGCTGTTCATGGCCAAGAACATCGAGCGCATCGGCGACCATGCGACCAACATCGCCGAGAACACCTGGTTCCTCGTGCATGGCGAACCGCTCGCCGGCACCCGCGCGAAAGGCGACCTGACCAGCCAGTAGGGCCGGTCTTTCGTCGGGTCGGCGCCCGGCGGCTCGGCCCGGATTCGGGTAAACTACGCCGGCTCGATGCGCGGTCCGGGAGAGCGTGGCCCAGTGCCACCGCCGAAGGCGTAACGCCCGTAATCGCTCAGGAACCAGAACCGTACCGCGCGAGCGACTCTGGAGAGACCGGAACCGGCCGGCGCCGAAGGGGCAGATCGAAAACCGGGGTCAGAGTGCACTTTCTCGAAGAAAGTGCACTCTGACCCCGGTTTTCGGGTCGAAACTCTCAGGCAAAAGGACAGAGGGGCGAGAACCGTGCCGTGTGCGCGGCCCCAGCCCTTGTCCGGACCTGCCATGACCCGCGAATCCCTGCGCCAGCTCGAGCACCACGACGCCGTCCTCGAACGCCACATCGGCCCGAACGATGCCGAGATCGCGCACATGCTGCGCGCGGTCGGCCACGACTCGCTCGACGCGCTGACCGATGCCATCGTGCCGGCCAGCATCAAGTCCGCCGCGCCGCTGGCCCTGCCCGCGCCGATCAGCGAAGTGGAAGCGATCGCGAAGATCCGCAGCATCGCCGACCGCAACCAGGTGTTCCGCAGCTTCATCGGCCAGGGCTATTACGGCACGCATACGCCGAACGTGATCCTGCGCAACATCCTCGAAAACCCGGCCTGGTACACCGCCTACACGCCCTACCAGGCGGAAATCTCCCAGGGCCGCATGGAAGCGCTGATCAACTTCCAGACGATGTGCGCCGATCTGACCGGCATGGAGATCGCGAACGCCTCCCTGCTCGACGAAGCCACCGCCTGCGCCGAAGCGATGACCCTGGCCAAGCGCTCCTGCAAGTCGAAATCGAACCTGTTCTTCGTTTCCTCCGGCGTGCATCCGCAGTCGATCGAAGTCATCCGCACGCGCGCCGAACCGCTGGGCATCGAAGTGCGCGTCGGCACCGACGCCGAAGCGATGAACGCCGATGCCTTCGGCGTGATGCTGCAGTATCCCGACACCTTCGGCGCGATCAACGATTACCGCGCCCTGGCCGAGGCCGTACATGCGCGCGGCGGCCTCGTCGCCGTCGCCACCGACCTGCTGGCGCTGACCCTGATCGCCGCGCCCGGCGAATGGGGCGCCGACATCGTCGTCGGCAACTCGCAGCGTTTCGGCGTGCCCTTCGGTTTCGGCGGCCCGCACGCGGCCTTCATGGCCTGCCGCGACGCCTACAAGCGCTCGATGCCCGGCCGCCTGATCGGCGTGTCGATCGACGCCGAAGGCAAGCCCGCCTACCGCCTCACGCTGCAGACGCGCGAACAGCACATCCGCCGCGAGAAGGCGACCTCGAACATCTGCACGGCCCAGGTATTGCTGGCCGTGATGGCGAGCATGTACGCCGTTTATCACGGCCCCGAGGGCCTGACCCGCATCGCCCGCCGCACGCACCGCCTCGCCGCCATCCTGGCCGGCGCCCTGCGCGGCGCCGGCGTTGCGGTGGGCGAAGACTTCTTCGACACTCTGCTCGTTTCCGGCATCGCCGCCGGCGAGATCCATGCGCGCGCGCAAGCCGCGCACGTCAACCTGCGCCATGTCGACAGCACCAGCGTCGGCATCAGCCTGGACGAAACGACGACGCGCGAAGACGTGATCCGCCTCGCCGGCCTGTTCGGCGTGGAGATCGCCGATATCGACGCACTCGACGCGGCGGCGGCCGACGCCATCCCGGTATCGGCAAAGCGCTCCAGCGCTTTCCTGCAGCATCCTGTCTTCAACACGCATCACAGCGAGCACGAACTGCTACGCTACATGCGCGCGCTGGCGGACAAGGACCTGGCGATGGATCGCACGATGATCCCGCTGGGCTCGTGCACGATGAAGCTCAACGCGACCGCCGAAATGATCCCGGTCACCTGGCCCGAGTTCGGCAACATCCATCCGCTGGCGCCGGCCGCGCAGGCGCAGGGCTACAAGGAACTGATCGACGGCCTGGAGGCCATGCTGGCCGAATGCACCGGCTACGACGCCGTCAGCCTGCAGCCGAATTCCGGCGCGCAAGGCGAATACGCCGGCCTGCTGGCGATCCGCGCCTATCATCGCAGCCGCGGCGAGGGCCACCGCGACATCTGCCTGATCCCCGACTCGGCGCACGGCACCAACCCGGCCAGCGTG
>CAYWHO010000315.1:0-2517 GCA_964458195.1 uncultured Arenimonas sp. | reverse complement strand
CGTCGTGCCGCCGAGCGCGGTCAGCGCCTTCGGGCCTAGCCCGCACAGGCAAGCCACCGGCATGCCGTGCACGTTGCCCGAGGGCGTGACCTGGTGCGTATTGAAATCGGCGTGCGCATCGAGCCAGAGCACGCGCAGTTTCTTGCCGGTGGCGCGGCAGTGGTTCGCGACCGCGGTGATGCTGCCGACGCCGAGGCAGTGATCGCCGCCGAGCAGTATCGGCATCTGGCCATCGTTCAACGCCGCCGACACCGCCTCCATCACCAGGCGATTCCAGGTCACGGCCTCTTCAAGATGCCGGTAGCCATCGACGGGCGGCAGCCAGGGGTTCACCGGCCCGCTGAGGTTGCCGCGATCGATCACCTGCAGCCCGCGATCGCGCAGGGCCTGGGCCAGTCCCGCCACGCGCAAGGCCTCGGGCCCCATGGAGGCACCACGATGGCCCGCGCCGATATCGGTAGGCGCGCCGATCAGTGCGACAGGGGGAAAGGTTCGCGACATGGGGATTCCAGCGTCATGGACGGGACGCGCCGATACGGCAACGCGGGCGCCCATTCTGCCTCAAGGCCGCGCCACGACAAAAACGCGGCCGTACGGCGGTCAGGGCTTCTTCGGCGCGGATTCCGGCGCCTTCTCCGGCAGAGCCGTCTTCTCCGGCATCTCTTCGGGAAGTTTCGCCGCCTGCCAGCCCTGCCAACTGCCCTCGAGCTGACGCACCTGGAAACCGTGTTTTTCCAGCACGGGCTGGATCAGGCCGGATCGGCGACCGCTGCGGCAATACACGACCACCTCGCGCGGCTCGCCGAGTTCGCCGCTGCGCGCTTCGAGCTGGTCGTGCGGAATCAGTACCGCGCCCGGCACATGTCCCTGGGAAAATTCCTCGTCGCTGCGCACGTCGAGCACCAGCGGCGCCTTGTGCGATTCGATCAGGGCGGCGAGTTCGGTCGGCGACATCGTTGCGCCGCCCGCGAAAACGGGCGACGCGAC
This sequence comes from uncultured Arenimonas sp., assembly GCA_964458195.1. GTDB lineage: Bacteria > Pseudomonadota > Gammaproteobacteria > Xanthomonadales > Xanthomonadaceae > Arenimonas. The sequence goes on along the minus strand of CAYWHO010000315.1, from coordinate 1,530 downwards.
GAGGGCGAACAGCAGAGCGAGACAACGGAACATACGGTGTCCTTTGGGCCGTTGCCGGGGATTGTCCGCGCCGAAAGCGGAGAGGGCAAGCCGCCGCCGATCAGGGTTTGAATTCGAAGGTGCGCGTGACGGTCTGCGCCTGTGCGATGGGCTGGAAACGCCAACGCCGCAGGGTGATCTGCACGTTGCGTTCGAACAGGCCGCGGGGTCGCGCGTCGAGGATGCGCACATCGTCGACGCTGCCGTCGGCGCGCACCGTGAAGCTGACGGTCACCGAGCCCGTGGTCCGCGCACGCCGCGCGGCCGGCGGGTAGTCCGGTGCCGGCGTGCTGACAGGCACGAGCCGCGCGTTCGCCGCCGGTTGCGATGGCGGTTCGGGGGCGGGGGCCGGCGCAACCGGTGCCGCGACCGGTGCCGTGGCCGGTCCGACCTGCACGACCAGGGGTTTCGGTGCTTCCGGGACCACCGGCCTCTTCACTGGCGGCGTCTCCGCGACCGGACGCGGCTTCGGCGTTTCCGGCGGCGGAGGCTTTTCGATGCTCTGCGCCGGCAGACTGCGCTCGAGGCGTTCGATCTCCGTCATCACGTCGGCGGCACCGACGACCTGCGCGTCGAACTTCAAGGCGTTTTCGGCCGATTGCCGGGCGAGCGCCGGCTGTTTGGCCGCCACCTGCGCTTTCGCCTGTTCGAGCAGGCTGGCCGCTTCGGTCACCGCATTCTGGGTGCGCAACACCAGCATGCTCGTGCTTTCGCGCGCAGCGCATTGCGCCTGCACCGCATCGAGCGCGGCCTTCGCTTCGCCGGGTTTGGCCTGCCGCAGCAGATCCCGCGCCTGCGCCTCCGCCGGATCGCAGGCCTGGGCCTGGGCCTGCGCTTCCTGGATCATCACGCGCATCGCCTGCAGTTTCACCAGCGATTCGTCCTTGCAGACGCGCTCGGCCTCGCCAGCGGCTGCGCTCGCACCAGCCAGATCGTTGCCGTCGATCGCCGACTGCGTCTTGCCCAGCGCCGCCTGGCATTGCACGAGCGCTTGTTCGGACTGGGCGGCCATCCAGCGCCAACCGCCCCAGCCCAGCAAGGCCAGCACCGGCAGGCCGATCGCCAGTGGCAGCAGGAACGGATTGCGCCGCTTCGGCGGCGGTCGCGCCGGACCGCGATCGCGCGATTCGATCGCCGACACCATGTCGGCGATGTTCTTGTGCATCGATACCGGCGTGGCTTCCGGTGCCGGTGCCGGTGCGGCGGCAGCGACCACGGGCGCCGCGCGCACATGCGTAGGCACTTCGCGGCCAGGCTGCGCGGCCCCGGGCGTGCGTGGCGGCGCGCCCTCGGCCTCGTCGCGCCGGCGTTCCGCTTCGCGCTGCAGTTCGACCTGGCGTTGCAGCTCCTGTTCGCGGCGTTTCGCTTCTTCCTTCTGCCGCGCCTCTTCCTTCTGCCGCGCCTCTTCCTTCTGGCGAGCCTCTTCCTTCTGCCGCGCCTCTTCCTTCTGCCGCGCCTCTTCCTTCTGCCGCGCCTCTTCCTTCTGCCGCG
>CAYWHO010000314.1:0-2527 GCA_964458195.1 uncultured Arenimonas sp. | reverse complement strand
CGGCACGCTGTGGGTTGAGCGGATCTGGCGAATGCCGGCGCGGGCGAATTCGCCGAGTACGGACGAGGTTTCGCCCGGCCCTTCGTCGTAACCGCCGAAGGCATTCGGCAGGCCCGCATTCGGATGGCAGCTGACATGCACGTCGGCGACCTGCGACAAGATGTCCACGTGCGCGCGCAGGTCGCGGGCGCCGAGCGCGCAGTTGAGGCCGATGCTGATCGGCCGGGCGTGGCGCAACGAGTACCAGAAGGCTTCGGCCGTCTGTCCTGAGAGCGTGCGGCCGGAGCGGTCGGTGATCGTGCCGGAGATCATCAAAGGCACGCGCTGGCCCAGGCGCTCGAACAGCCGGTCGACCGCGAAGGCGGCGGCCTTGGCGTTGAGCGTGTCGAAGATGGTCTCGATCATCAACACGTCGCAACCGCCCTCGAGCAGGGCCTCGGCGGCTTCCTCGTAGTTCGAAACGAGTTCGTCGAAGCTGACGTTGCGGAAGGCGGGGTCGTTGACGTCGGGGCTGATCGAGGCGGTGCGCGAGGTCGGGCCGAGCACGCCGATGGCGAAGCGTGGGCGCGAGGGATCGCGCGCCTCGAAGTCGTCGCAGACCGAGCGCGCCAGCGCGGCGGCCGCGCGGTTGAGTTCGCCGACGAGGTGCTCGAGCCTGTAGTCGGCCTGGGACACGCGCGTCGAGTTGAAAGTATTGGTTTCGACGAAGTCCGCGCCGGCCTCGAGGTAGGCCGCATGGATGCCGCGGATGATCTGCGGCTGGGTCAGCGTCAGCAGATCGTTGTTGCCCTTGAGATCGCTCCCTGTACAGCCACAAGCTGGTCCATGCTCGTGGTCGGCTTCCTCCGTCGCCGGCACCAGGCGCAGGCCGTCGAGCCCATGCGCGAAACGCTCGCCCCGATAGGCGGCCTCATCCAGGTGATGCTGCTGGATCATCGTGCCCATGGCGCCGTCGAGCACGAGGATGCGCTCGCGCAGCGCCTGCTGCAGGCGCGCGACGCGCTGCGGGTTTTTCCACGGCAGATCGGTCATGCCTTGCGCGCCAACAGGGTCAGCACTTCGAAATGCGGCGGGCGTTTTTCCCGCGTGACCGATTCGCAGGTGACCACGACCAGGCCGGCTTTTTCGGCGTGGCGGCGCAGTTCCTTCTCGGTGAAGCCGAGGTTGACGTGACCGTAAGGCGTCACCGCAGCCTTGTGCTCGTGCCGGCCGAGGCAGGTTGCGAGCAGCTGGCCGCCTTTGCGCAGCACGCGGGCGCCTTCGGCGATGGCGACGCCCGGCTTGTCGGCGTAAGTGAGCGCATGCATCAGCAGCACGAGGTCGAACTGCGGCTTGTCGAAGGGCAGGGCCTGCATGTCGCCTTCGATCACTTCGACATGATCGAGCTTCTGCAGGCGTTCGCTGGCAGCGGCGACGACCTTGGCGCTGCTGTCGATGCAGACGTAGCGTTTCGACAGCGGCGCCAGCAATTCGGCCAGCACGCCATCGCCCGATGCGATGTCGAGCACGTCGCCCGGCGACAGCAGGGACAGCGCAGAACGCGCCAGCGCTTCCCAGGTGCGGCCCGGCGAATAATGACGTTCCATGTCGCCGGCAACCGAATCGGCCCAGTTCTGGTCGGCCGCACGGGTGGCGAGTACCGCTGGCAGCCGTTCCGCATCCTGTCGCAGCAAAGGATCGTCGGTGGCGTCGCGCAGCGTTTCCCACAATCGCTGCTCGCCCGGTTCGAGATGATCGGCGTTGAAACGGTAGTAGGCCGAGACCCCAGCGCGGCGATCGCGCACGAGGTCGGCTTCCTTCAGCTTGGCGAGATGGGTCGAAACCCGCGGCTGGGCCAGCCGGGTGACGGCCGAAAGCTCGGCGACCGTGAGTTCCTCGCGTTCGAGCAGGGCGAGCAGGCGCACGCGCGTCGGGTCGGCGAGAACCCGCAGGCAGGCGGACCAGGCGTCGAGATCCATTTATCTTTCCATCGCGATCATAAGATATTGAGAGTTTGGACGCGCTCAGGGCCCCGGTCAAGCGCGGTTTTACCGGGCTCTGTCACGACCGCACGCCGGCGAACGGTTAGAATTGGCGGCTTGACGAACCATTCCGAGGACAGGCCGTGGATTTCCGATTCACCGAAGAGCAGCTGATGATCCAGGACGTGGCGCGCCGGATCGCCCAGGAAAAGATCGCACCCAGCGCCGAGCACCACGACCGCACGGGCGAATTCCCGCTCGAGAACATCCGTACCCTCGGCGAGAACGGCCTGATGGGCATCGAAGTGCCGGCCGAATACGGTGGCGCCGGCATGGACCCGGTCAGCTACGTGCTGTCGGAGATGGACCGGCACGGCGTCGCCATGGCGATGCTCGGCACGAGCTTCCAGAGCGACTTCACCCAGAACATCATCAAGGAGTACCCGGACCGCTTCTTCGGGAGCTACGAGGTCGACCCGAACCGCGGCATGGAGGCGGTACGGGAGCTCGAGGCGGCGGTGGTGGAGCTCGGGGTGAAGGCGGCGACGGCGTTCCCCGCGGGCATG
>CAYWHO010000313.1:0-2530 GCA_964458195.1 uncultured Arenimonas sp. | reverse complement strand
CGATCCCGAGCATACGATCGTGGTTGACAAGTCCACCGCCAAGAAGGACAGCGAGGCATGATGAATCGAATTGTTGGTATGCGGATGCTTGCATCGATCTTGTTCTGCACGATGGCCGCGTGCGCGCCAGCCTCCGCTGCCAATGGCCAGGAGTGCGTCCGGCCGGATGCCTACGGAAACATTGGCCCCCCTCGCACCGTCGCCGAACTGGAACGCGACTCGCTGGAAGAAATGAAACGTAAACCTGGGGCGCGCCAAGTGCCTTTCGGTTACCAGAACAAGAAGTGGCTGCAGTTGAAGGCGGCACTTCGCCCCGGCGATACCCTCCACAAGTACGCGTCCGAAGGCGGCGGCGGAATACTGGTGTTGCACAAGGGATGTGTGGTCAATCACTTGATGGAATGGATTCGGTAGAGCACTGAGCCCATGCTCAAACTCGACGCATCGATCGTTCCCGGGGTCAGCGCCGCAGGACTTCGTCTCGGCGATCCGGTCCAGCAGATACAGAGCCTGGCTGTTGTTCCGCGGCGCAGGCTGGATCAATCGCTGGAGCACATCGAACTTGGGCCCGTAGCCGTCTGGATACGCGACGGGCTGATCGATCAGATCGGTGTCGCGGCGGGATACCGCGGCGTGATAGCAGGCACGGACGTGGGCATTGGCAGCACGCTCCGGCAAGTCAGCACGGCTCTCGGGGACGTTTTCGAGAACGACGAGGACGGCCTTTGTGTGGACGGCATGCCGGGTATCTGTCTTGAAACCACGCTGTGGGCGGATGCGCCCGGTCGCGAGACGGTGGCTCATAACCTTGACGCGAAGATCATCGAGATCTATGTGTTTCGCCCGAGCTGAGGCTCTCGCCACATTCTGGCTTCACACAACCCCCCCTAGATTGGCCCCGCATCCACTTCTCGATAACTGTATCTGACCCCATTATGCCGGCGTGCGGCGGGCGGCGCGGCGATCGTAGTCTTCGGCCAACGCTTGCAAGGCGCTTGCGCCATCGCCGGCGAAGGCCGGGCCGTGCATCAGCGCAAGCGTGTTCGGCGCGAGCGCGGCCAGCGTACGAATGGTGCGCCCCATGTCGGGATTGAGCGAGGAATAGCCGAACAGGTCTTCCGCGGCGATCGCGGGACCGATGATATCGCTGGTGACCAGCGCCGGACCGTTGCCGAGTTGCGTGAAAAGATCGCCGCAGAGCAGGGTGCCGGTCGACTCCTCGAGCATGACACCCGCGTCCCAGGCGTGCGGCGTATGAGGCGTATCGAGGTAACGAACGCGCTTGCCCCCGCCGAGATCGATCGTGCCGCCATGTTCGAGCACGCGTGGCGCGCGGTCGGCGAGATCGGCCAGTTGCACGTCGCAGGCAATCCGACCATGCGCCACCTGCGCCTGCGGTGCGACGGCGAGCCATTCGTTCATCGCACCACATTCGTCGGCCTCCACGTGCCCGAACGAAATCCAGCGCAGGCGCTCGGGCGGCATCAGGCGGCTGACGGCCGCCCGGACCAGCGGAAACATCCGTCGCGGTCCTGTATGAAATAGCAAGGGCTCTTCGCCCATGACCAGGAACTGGTTGAAGGTGAAGCCGGCCGGCGGCGCGATATCCGGCACGCAGGTGGATAGCCGGAATATGCCGGCGGCGATTTCGTCGATGCGGGTTTCCATGTCGTTCTCCGGGTGGTTCCGTAGGCTTGAGTGCTGCGCGATATTTGGATGAGCGATACTGTTCTATGAAAATGGGTGCTTGTCAATATGACTAATCATCTATGTATAATGAAAACATGGGCCGGCCCTACACCCTCAAACGACGTGCGGAACAGCAGGCGGAAACGCGACAGCGCATCGTCGAGGCTGCCGTGGAACTGCATGGCAGCCTCGGCCCAGCGCGTACGTCGTTGAGCCAGGTCGCGGAACTCGCTGGTGTACAGCGCAATACCCTGTACGCACACTTCCCGGACGAACGCAGCCTGCTTATGGCTTGTTCGGCTTACTCGCTCGAATGCGATCCGCTGCCCTCCGCGGAGCCCTGGCAGCGCGTTCGTGGTCGCGAGCGTCGCTTGAGCGCGGGGCTTGCCGAGATCTACGCCTGGTACGGACGCAACGCCGAACTGGCGGGCTGCGTATTGCGCGACGCCGAATCCCATCCGCTAGTGCGCGAAATCGTCGGATTGCGCTACGCACCTGTCTTCTCGTCGTACGAGCGCGTGCTGGGCGAAGGCGCCACGACGAAACAACAGGCGATGCTGCGACTGGCACTCGACTATTCGTGCTGGCGAACCCTAGTTCGCGACGGCGCACTCAAGCCGCGGGATGCCGCCGAATTGATGGCCAGGGCGGTCGTTTCGGCATGACGGCGCCGCAAGAACGGGGTCAACTCCACTTCGGGCTCGTGGCCGACAGTCAACGCTGAAACATCCTGCTGGGTAGCCGCGATTGAGCGCTCCCGAAGAACGGAGTCGGGTTCACTTCGGGTTGGCGGCTGGCAGGTGACGCTTAAACATCCGGCAGCGCGCATAACTGTACCTGA
>CAYWHO010000312.1:864-2535 GCA_964458195.1 uncultured Arenimonas sp. | reverse complement strand
CGCATAGCACCATCGGTCGACGTGCGGACACGCTCCGCCGAACGTAGCCGGCAGCAAACATCGCTTCGTCGATACCCTGGTAGGCGACGACGGACGGGCCCCGCCTCGCGCCGAAACGCTCCTGGTACAGCGACTGCATGTACGTCGAATTGAATACCATCAGGGCCGCATCACGCTGCGCCTTCGCATAGGCGCGGCGCTGGAGCCAGGCCTTGGCCGCTTCGCGTCCGCGCGCCATGCCCGGCAGCAGGGGCCAGGGATTCTGCGCCAACACCACCTGTGGTCGCGGACTACCGGCGCTGAGCATCCCGGAAGGCGAAAACACCATGTCAATGCCACGTTCTTCGCAGAGCCGCCGCCCGTTGCGATGGAGCCACCAACCGCGCTCTGTCCACCGGCCCCCGGTGGGCGCGACGATAGTCTCCACGCCCGCCGGCATTGCGCTGGCGATACCGCTGTTGTACCGATGCATCAGCAGACTGAACCGCCAATCAGGCAGGCCAGCCACGATTTCGTTCGCATGCCCAAGCAGCACATGCCGACCCGATAGGTTGTTCACGGATAGCGCATCGAACAACAGATGCATCAGGGCAGGCTCCGCATGTGTATGGCATCCGTACCGATCGGTGGCGTCTGTGTCGCGCGCTGGAACGACGGCACGAGGTAGCTCGTGCCCAACGGCGACAGGTGGTGCCCGTCCGAATAGAGAACGCCACCATCCCTAACCACGGGGCATCTGGTATCGCCGCAGAGCACGTTCATCGGGTCGACGATGCGGACCCGTGGGTGCTTGCGCGCCACTTCAGCGAAAACCGCCTGCGCAGCGGCGCGTCGACCCTCCGCCGCCTGGCGCGACAAGTCGCAGGAAGCGTCGCCACGGCGCATGATGCATACGGGTACCGGCCACGGAAAATCGGCACCCGCGGCTACCAGCACCACGCGGCGGCCGCCCGCTTCCGCCTGTGTCACGGCGATGTCGAGCGCGCGCGCCATCGCGGGCCGCGCTTCCGGTTCGGCCAGGTAGCCAATCCATCGGGCGGCGATGATGACGGTGTCCACGCCGGGTCGCTCGCGCAGGTCGGCGAGCACATCGCGATTGAACGCCTCGCAGGATTCTCGCTCGGGTTCGAACCGGAAGCCCGGCAAGGGTGGGCAGGCCGCGCGGAAGCGCATCAGCCCGGCGCTGTCGCGTTGCGCCGAAATCGCGGCTAGTACCGGCTTCAACTGCCCTGCATGGGAGTCGCCCCACAACACGATGGTGGGCGAACCACTCGCCTGCGTGAGGCAACCGACATCCTCGATGCCTTGCCGGACCACGCGACGATTGCTGGCACAATCCCAATCCGGCCGGCGAGTCGAATTGACCAGTTCGGCGCGCGCGGCGTTACCGGGGAGCCCGGGCCATACCCACTTGCCCCAGGCGCCGACCCCTATCCCGGCCACGACGACGGCAGCGATCGATGCCGCCCCCCAACCGAAAGCGCGTGCGCGCGTCGCCATCACGGGCCAGCGACGGGAACGAACGGGTTGTTCGACAAACCGATAGGTGAGCCATGCCAGGCAGAGGGAGAAAAGGCCGAGCGCGAATCCCATCACCGGATCCATGTACCCAAGCGTGATGCTGCGCGCGAAGGAAAGCACATCGTTGGCGATAAAAGCCCCTCTTCCACG
>CAYWHO010000312.1:0-854 GCA_964458195.1 uncultured Arenimonas sp. | reverse complement strand
GAATAGGACAGCAATCCGAGCCCTACCAGCGGAGGCAGCGACAACAAGCGTCCCGCTATGCCTTGCGGACGCCGTTCGCTGCCGTAGATCAAGGCGCAGGTGCCGAGCACCGGCAACAAGGCCAGCCAACCCGGAAACGCCATGTCGTGCGAGAAGAAGACAGCCGACGTGACTACGCCAAGAAGCCCAATCCACGCGATGCTTTCCGACGCCATCGGCGTTGGCGCGGGTCGGCGCAGCGCGATGAGCGCCAGTGCACCCGCCGCGAACTCCCAGGCACGGAAAGGCGTGAGATAAAAAGCCATCGGCCGGTCGCGATTTGTCGCCCATATGCAAGCACCTAGCGAGAGCAGCGCGATCGCTCCAGCCATCCACCACGTGGCCTGCGGCAAGGACACGCGCGCGCGCCGCGCCACCCAGGCCGTGCCCAACAACATCGCCGGCCAGGCAAGGTAGTACTGTTCCTCGACCGATAGCGACCAAGTGTGCAACAAAGGCAGGACGTAGGGGGGCGGCTCAAAGTAGTTGCCCGAGTGCAGATAGAAGTAGTGGTTGGCCGACAGCAATGCCGTGGCCATCGCCGACTTCGCCGCACCCTGCAACTCGCCGCCGATGGGCGACAACAATGCCAAGCCGGCCAATAGCGTCGCCAGCACCACCACGAACAGGGCCGGGGCCAAGCGCCTGACGCGCCTCTCGACGAACTGCCACAGCGATATGTCACCGGTCTGCTCGAGTTCCTTCAGCAACAGGCCAGTGATGAGGTAGCCCGAGATCACGAAGAATACGTCCACGCCGACGAATCCTCCCGTGACGCCGGGGACATTCGCGTGATACAGCACCACGGCGGAATC
>CAYWHO010000311.1:0-2555 GCA_964458195.1 uncultured Arenimonas sp. | reverse complement strand
GCGAAGAGTTCTTCGATGCGGGTGCGAAGTACCACGTGCCGGGCAATACGCCGTACACGCGTTATTTCCTCGCCCGCGTGCTGCAGTTCCAGTTCCTGAAGTCGCTGTGCGACGCCTCGGGCTACAAGGGCCCGCTGCACCAGTGCAGCTTCGCCAACAGCCCGGAAGCGGGCAAGCGCTATTGGGCGATGCTGTCCAAGGGCGCCAGCCAGCCCTGGCAGAAGACGCTCAAGGAACTCACCGGCAGCGAACAGCTCAGCGGCGATCCGATCCTCGAATACTTCGCCCCCTTGAACACCTGGCTGACCGAGCAGAACAAGGGCAAGCAATGCGGCTGGGAGGCCGGGAAGAAGTAAGCCGAACCTCGTTTCTTGGCAACGCACGGCCGGGGCTTTCCCCGGCCGTGTCGTTTTCGCACACTCTCTCCCGACCCGCCGGAGAAATCGCATGCGCGCACTCGCCCCCAGCCTCTTCCTCGCTTCGATCGCTCTCGCCTGGCCGGCCTCGGCGACGGTGCGATCGGCCGATGCCTCGTCCTTCATCGTCGCCGGGTCGTACGAAACGAAAGCGGATGCGGCGACCGCTTTCGCCACCCTGGTCGAACCGAAACGCTGGTGGAGTCCGCAGCACAGCTGGTCGGGCGATGCGAACAACCTCGGCCTGGAGGCGCGCGCCGGCGGCTGCTGGTGCGAACGCTGGAACGGCGGCGAAGCCGAACATGCGCGCGTGATCTTCGTCGCCAAGGACAAGCAGCTGCGCGTCGCCGGCGCCTTCGGCCCCATGCAGGCGATGGCATTGAACGCCGTGCTCGACGTGCAGCTCGTACCGACGGCGACGGGCACGCGCATCGACATGACCTACACCGTCAATGGTTCGCCGGCGTCGAACCTCGACAAGCTGGCCCCGGCCGTGGACGGCGTATTGGCCGAACAGTTCGGTCGCTTGCAGTCCCTGCTCGACAACGGCTCGCCGAGCGCACCATGAGCACCAACATCGTCGTCGAACGCATCGACGCCGCGCAGGTGGACGCGCTGCTCCCGCTGTTCCTCGATTACCTGCGTTTCTACGAGCGGCCGATCGACGCGCCGGCCGCGCAGGCCTTCCTGCAGGCGCGCCTGCAGGGCGAACAATCGGTGGTATTCCTCGCTCGCGTCGGCGAAGAGGCCGCCGGATTCGTGCAGCTCTATCCGGCCTTCGCCAGCCTGTCACTGGCGCCGAGCTGGATCCTCAACGACCTGTACGTCGCGGAGCCGGCCCGCGGTCGGGGTATCGCCAAAGCCCTGATGCAGGCCGCGGAATCGCTGGCCCGGGAGACCGGCGCCGCCGAGATCTTCCTGCAGACCGCCCGCAGCAACACGCCGGCCCAGGCGCTCTACGAAGGACTTGGCTACGGGCGCGACGACGAGTTCCTCGTCTATACCCTGTCGCTGCCGCACGCCTGATCGCCCTTCCCCACCGAAGCCCGCCGCGCAATACTGCAGGCATCGCCCTCGTGGACAGGCTTCCCGATGAATTCGCTGCTGACGCCGGGCGTGCTCGCCTCGCAACCCCTGGACCACGCGCTGGCGCTGCCCGCACGCTACTACACCGATCCGCGCATGGTCGAGCTCGACCGTCGCGCCATCTTCGACCGGAGCTGGCAACTGGTCGCGCACGAGTCGCAAATGCCCGACGTCGGCGACCATCTCGTGACCGAGATCGCCGGCCTGCCGATCGTGCTGATCCGCGACACCCAGTTGCGACTGCGCGCCTACCATAACGTCTGCCGGCATCGTGCCGGGCCGCTCGCGCTCTGCGACGGCAAGGGCGCGAAGGCGCTGCGCTGCAAGTACCACGGCTGGACCTACACGCTGGACGGCGTACTGCGCAGCGCGCCGGAAATGGGCCAGACGCCGGACTTCGACCCGGCCTCGATCCGCCTGCCGGAACTGCGCGTCGAACTCTGGCACGGGCTCGTTTTCATCGGTTCCGACCAGGCACCGGCCTTCGTCGATTTCGTGCACGGCATGGAAGAACCGCTGCGTTCGCTGTCGCCGCGCGGCTACCGCTTCCACCAGCGCGTCGCCTACGAGGTCGCCTGCAACTGGAAGGTGTACTGCGACAATTACCTCGAGGGCTACCACGTCCCGCATATCCATCCGGGACTGAACAAGCTGCTCGACTACCGGCAGTACCAGACCGTCGCCGGCGATTGGTTTTCCTACCAGTACAGCCCGCTGGAAAGCGACGATTCGCTTTACGGCAGCGGCGACGCGCTGTACTACTTCATCTATCCGAACACGATGCTCAACCTGTTGCCGGGACGGCTGCAGGCCAATCGCGTGCTGCCGCTCGGCAATGATCGCTGCCACGTCGAATTCGACTACTACTACGCCGACGACGGCAGCCCGGAGGCACTGGCGCGCCGCGAGGCCGACCACGTCTTCTCGCACGAAGTGCAGGACGAGGACATCGGCATCTGCGAGCACGTGCAGCGCGGCCTGGCGTCCGGCTCGTATGAAGCCGGCCGTTTGAACCCGTTGCGCGAGAACGCGCTGCATCACTTCCACGAACTG
>CAYWHO010000310.1:0-2558 GCA_964458195.1 uncultured Arenimonas sp. | reverse complement strand
CAACGCGGCCTACACGGCCTTCGGCGCAGCGAAACGCGATGTGCGCGAATTCGGTACGCAGGACGTACCGATGCATCTGCGCAATGCACCGACCAAGCTGATGAAGGAACTGGGTTACGGCCAGGGCTACCAGTACGATCACGACGCCGAAGGCGGCGTTGCCCTCGACCAGACCTGTTTCCCCGACGCAATGGGGCCGCGGCGCTACTACGAGCCGGTGGAGCGCGGCATGGAGCTGAAGCTCAAGGAAAAGCTCGATGCGCTGCGGGCGGCGCGCGTACGCGTTCGCGGCACGCGCAGCGATTAGGCATACTCGCGACACGGGAGATGGCATCCTCCCCGAACCGCCATCCCGGCTGATGATGCCTACCCAAGCCCGATCGGGACGGGTATTCGCGCCCCGATCTTTCCAAGCGGAGCGCACATGAACCTCTGGTGGCAGCAATTTTTCCTCGTGATGGCGGGCGGTGCCGTCGGCGCCGTCGGGCGCTTCCTGGTCGGCGGCTGGGCGACGCGGCACCTCGGCAACGGCTTTCCCTGGGGAACCTTGATTGCGAATCTCGTCGGCGCGCTGGCAGCGGGCTTCCTGCTGGTCTGGCTGGAAGGGCGCGGACCGAGCGCCTTGCTTTGGCGGGCGTTCCTGATGGTCGGTCTGCTGGGCGGTCTCACCACGTTCTCGGCGCTGATGGTCGAGGCACTCATCCATGCGCGCGGCGCGCGCTTCGATTTGATGCTGGCCTACGTGGGCGCCTCGCTGTTCGGCGGGCTGCTGCTTGTTTGGCTCGGCGCACGTCTCGGAGAAATGCTGCGCCCCTGACGCAGTTGCGCCGGACGGGCCCTCGGTCTAGCCTCGCGTCACCACTCGGGGAGGAGGATGGTGATGAAAGTCTTTGTCACGGGATTGATCGGCGGCTTCGTGTTCTTCGTTTGGGGCATGCTCGCCCACACCGTGTTGCCGATCGGAAACATGGGCATGAAAACGCCGACCGACCAGCAGGCCGTACTCGACGCCATCGCGCCGACCACGCAGGGCGAGGGCGTTTACATGTATCCGAGCCTATCGATGGAGCAGTACCAGGACGAGGCTGCGGCCAAGGCCTTCGCGGAGTCGAGCAAGGGCAAGGCCTACGCCTTCGTCATCTATCAGCCGGGCGGGAACCCGGTGAACGTCGACATGGTCCCGAACCTGCTCAAGCAGCTCGGATCGGACCTGCTGTCGGCCTGGATCGTCGCTTTCGTGCTTGCGCTCGGCGCTTTCGGTTTCTCCAAGCGCGTCTTCATCGCCACGGCCCTGGGCCTGTTCTCCTGGCTGACGGTCAGCGTGCCCTGGTGGAATTGGTACCTGTTTCCGCTCGATTTCACGGTCGGCAGCCTGCTCGAACAAGTGATCGGCTGGGCGGTCGCCGGTGCCGCGATGGCCTGGTGGCTGGGCCGCAAGTAGCCGCAACAGGTTTCCGGTTTGCCGGGGAAGGCAGGGCGCGGCGATAATGCCGCCGCCTGCTTTTTGTGGGTCCCTCCACAAAAACCCGGCCATCCTTGGCCGGACTATCAAGAAGATCCGGTAAATCATGCTCGATCCGAACCTGCTCCGCGGCCAGTTGGCCGAAACCGCCGAACGACTGCGCGCCACCCGCGGCTTCCAGCTCGACGTGGCCGCGCTCGAGCGCATCGAAGCCGAGCGCAAGCAGATCCAGGCGCGCACGCAGGAGCTGCAGAACCTGCGCAATACGCGTTCGAAGGCGATCGGCCAGGCCAAGGCCAAGGGCGAGGATGCCTCGGCCCTGATGGCCGAGGTCGCGGGCATCGGCGACGAACTGAAATCCTCCGAAGTGCGCCTGGACGAGATCAAGGCGCAGATCGAGGCCATCGCGCTCGGCATCCCGAATATCCCGCACGACTCCGTGCCGAAGGGCAATGACGAGAGCGGCAATGCCGAACAGCATCGCTGGGGTACGCCGCGTTCGTTCGATTTCCCGGTGAAAGACCATGTCGAGCTCGGCGCCCGCGACGGCATGCTCGATGGCGACACCGCCGCCAAGCTCAGCGGCGCGCGTTTCACCGTGCTGCGTGGCGGCATCGCCCGCCTGCACCGCGCGCTGGCGCAGTTCATGCTCGACCTGCACACCGGCGAGCACGGCTACCAGGAAACCAATGTCCCGCTGCTGGTGAATGCCGATTCGATGCGCGGCACGGGGCAGTTGCCGAAGTTCGAGGAGGATCTTTTCTCGCTCGCGGGCGAGGATCGTCGTTACCTGATCCCCACCTCCGAAGTTCCGCTGACGAACATCGTGCGCGACGAGATCGTCGAGGATGCGCGCCTGCCGCTGCGCATGACGGCGCATTCGATGTGTTTCCGCGCCGAGGCTGGCAGCCACGGCCGCGACACGCGCGGCATGATCCGCCAGCACCAGTTCGAGAAGGTCGAGCTCGTTTCGATCGCGCGGCCGGAGGAAAGCTACGACGAGCACGAGCGCATGACGCGCTGCGCCGAAGTCGTGCTGGAAAAGCTCGGCCTGCCGTACCGCCGCATGCTGCTGTGCACCGGCGACATGGGTTTC
>CAYWHO010000309.1:272-2653 GCA_964458195.1 uncultured Arenimonas sp. | reverse complement strand
GCGATCTCGCCGCGCTGCTGACCAACCTGCAGCCGCACGATGTGCTCTTCATCGACGAGATCCATCGCCTGTCGCCGGTCGTGGAGGAAGTGCTGTATCCGGCGATGGAAGATTTCCAGATCGACATCATGATCGGCGAAGGTCCGGCCGCGCGTTCGATCAAGCTCGACCTGCCGCCGTTCACCCTGATCGGCGCCACCACGCGGGCGGGATTGCTGACCGGCCCGCTGCGCGACCGCTTTGGCATCGTGCAGCGCCTGGAGTTCTACACGCCGGAGGAGCTGACGCGCATCGTGCGCCGTTCCGCCGGCATCCTCGGGATCGACTGCGACGCCGAAGGCGCCGGCGAGATCGCGCGGCGTTCGCGCGGCACGCCGCGCATCGCCAACCGCCTGTTGCGCCGCGCCCGCGACTACGCGCAGGTGCGGGCGGGCGGCCATATCGATCGCGAGGTCGCCGACGCCGCGATGGGCATGTTGAAGGTGGATCCGGCCGGATTCGACGAGATCGACCGGCGCATGCTGCGCATGATCATCGACAACTTCGACGGCGGCCCGGTCGGCGTCGAATCGCTGGCGGCGGCGCTGAGCGAAGAACGCGGCACGCTCGAAGACGTGGTCGAACCCTATCTGATCCAGCAGGGCTACATCGTGCGCAGCGCGCGCGGACGCATGGCCAGCCACAAGGCCTATCTGCACCTCGGGCTGCGGGCGCCGCGGCGCCCGGCGGATTCCGATCTGTTCGATGCCGACCAGAAACCGGGGTCAGAGTGAAGTTTCGCGAGAACGAGGAAGGGGTCAGAGTGAAGTTTCGTGACGAACATCGGGTGGCGACGAACGGCGGTAAGCACGAAATTCACTCCGACCCCTTTTCCGCGTTCAGCTTCCCGATAAGGGTGTACTGGGAAGATACCGATGCCGGCGGAGTGGTCTATCACGCCAGCTACCTGCGTTTCCTCGAACGCGCCCGCAGCGAGTGGTTGCGGGCGCAGGGAGTGGCGCAGCAGGCCTTGCGCGATTCCGAGGACCTGGTGCTGGTGGTGCGCGAAATGCGCCTGGACTTCCTCAAGCCGGCCCGGCTCGACGACGAACTGCGCGCGACGGTCGTCATGGGCGAACGCCGTTCGGCCAGCTTCGAAGTCGCGCAGGAACTCTTTCGCGGCGAAGAGTGTCTGTTGCGTGCCGGGGTGCGCGTCGCCTGCCTGCAAGCTTCCAAATTCAGACCGCGGGCCCTGCCGGATTGGCTGGTGCCGGCTCCACAGACTGGAGTGAACCGATGAACCCCTTCTTGCTCATGCTCACGGCCGCACCGACGACGGCCCTGCCGGCCGAAGCGCAGGCCACCGCCCAGGCCGTCGCCAGCGAGAGCGGGTTGAACTACATCCAGCTGATCTGGCACGCCAGCCTGCCGGTGCAGTTGGTGATGGTGTTGTTGCTTGCCGCCTCGGTGCTGAGCTGGTTCATCATCTTCGGCAAGATGGGCGTGTTCTCGAGAGCCAACAAGGAGGCCGAGGAATTCGAGGGCCGCTTCTGGTCCGGCGCCGATCTCAACCAGCTGTACCGCACGGCCACCGAGCGCAATCGCGTGGTCAGCGGACTGGAGGCGATCTTCGAAGCCGGCTTCCGCGAATTCACCCGCCTGCGCCAGCAGAAGAAGAACGTCGATGCGCGCACCCAGCTCGAAGGCGCGCAGCGCGCCATGCGCGCCACGCTGGCGCGCGAAGTCGATGCGCTCGAACACAACCTCGAAACCCTCGCCAACGTCGGTTCGACCGCGCCCTATGTCGGCCTGGTCGGCACCGTGTTCGGCATCATGGTGTCCTTCCACGGCCTGGCCAACAACAAGCAGGCGACCATCGCTAGCGTCGCGCCGGGTATTTCCGAAGCCTTGATTGCCACCGCGATGGGCCTGTTCGCCGCCATCCCGGCGGTCTGGGCCTACAACCGCTTCGCCACCCGGGTCGAGCGCCTGTCGGTGCGCTACGAAAGTTTCACCGAAGAGTTCTCCTCCATCCTGCAGCGGCAATCGCATTCCGACGAGACCTAAGCGCCAACCCCGGTCCCGCCCGTCGCCCGTTGAGGAAACGTCATGAGCGCCGCCTTCACCCGCCGCCACCGCAAACGCAAGCTGAAGTCCGAGATCAACGTCGTGCCCTACATCGACGTGATGCTGGTGCTGCTGATCATCTTCATGGTCACCGCGCCGCTGCTGAACCTCGGCACCGACATCCACTTGCCGCAGTCGCGCGCGAAGTCGCTGCAGACGCCGAAGGATCCGGTAGTCGTCAGCATCTACGCCGACGGCGGTTACGCGCTGATGCTCGAACGCGGCCGCAACCGCAGCGTCGGCGCCAAGGACCTCGTCGCCGAACTGCGCGCGGT
>CAYWHO010000309.1:0-262 GCA_964458195.1 uncultured Arenimonas sp. | reverse complement strand
GTGGAATCGAAGAAGGATCCGATCGTGGTCAGCGTCGACGCCGATGGCGGCTATACGCTCAAGCTGCAGGACGCCGGCCGAGAACGCGTCGACGCCGCCCAGCTCGCGGCGAAGGTCGGCGCCGTGGTCAAGGCCAATCCCGAGATCGCGGTTTTCGTGGCGGGCGACGGCAAGGCCAGCTACGACACCGTCTACCAGGCTATGGTGCTGCTGCAGACGGCCGGCGTGCAGAAGGTCGGCCTGATGAGCAAGCCGGCGGAAT
>CAYWHO010000308.1:0-2660 GCA_964458195.1 uncultured Arenimonas sp. | reverse complement strand
CATCGGCATCTTCATGCCGAGCCACAGCCAGGAAGCCGACGGCAGCGTCACGATCGCGCTCGGCTCGAAAGGCGACATCGAATTCGACCTCGTCGCGACCGGCAAGGCCTGGGGCCGCGGCCCGGGGCGCGACGTGCACTCGAGCCTCGCCGCCCAGCTCGACCAGCCGGCGTGGCGGCTGGTGCACGCGATCTCGACGCTCGTGACGCCGGACGGCGATCCGGCGGTCGACGGCCTGTTCGACAACGTGCGCCCCGTGAGCGCCGCGGAGAAGGCGATGCTCGACGTGCTGGCACAGCGGCTCGACGAGAAGAGCGCGCTCGCGAGCGTCGAGGCGAAAGTCTGGGCGCGCAACGCCGGCTGGCGGCAGTCGCTCGAGGACTACGTGTCGCGCCCGACCGTGACGATTGAAGGCCTCGTCGGCGGCTACACCGGCCCGGGCGGCAAGACGATCATGCCGACGAAGATGACGGCGAAGATGGACATGCGGCTCGTGCCGGACATGACGGCTGCCGACACCTACGCGAAGGTGCGCGCGCACCTCGACAAGCGCGGCTTCACGGATATCGCGGTCGTGCAGAACGGCGGCGTCAACGAGGTGAGCGAGACTTCGCCGGATTCCGAGATGATCAAGGCGCAGCAGCGCGTCTACGCGGACTACGGCATCGACGCGATGCTGCTGCCGCGCATGGGCGGCTCGTGGCCGGGCTCGGTGTTCACTGGCGCGTCGCTCAGGCTCGCGGCCGGGCATTTCGGCCTCGGCTACGGCGAGCGCGCGCACGCGCCGAACGAGTTCTGCGTGATCGACTCGACCAACCCGAAGATCCACGGGCTGGACGACTTCGTGCGGTCGTTCGTGGATATCCTGTACGCGCTGGCGTGAGGAGATCGGGGACGTTCACCGAACTCACAACCGTGAGTTCGGTGAACATCACCGAAATCCGATATCAGAACGGACCGAGCCCTTCCGCCCTCAGCAGCAACTCCCAGAGCACCAGTACGGCCATCACGAGGACGGCGACCCACCCGACCGTGAACACATGCCGCCGCGGCGGCACGGCATTGATGCTGAGATGGATCCCCGCGTGCACGATCCGGCTCAGCACGAACACCGTCGCTGCGCCGACCGCGACGCCGTGCACGGCATCGAGCAGCCAGAGCAGGATCGCGAGCACATAGAACAGCACCGGCAGCTCGAACTGGTTGCGGATGTTGTTGTTGACCTGGATCACGTAGTCCGGCCAGGCATCGTCGCGGAGCGCGACCGTCGTGCGGTCCACCTGGCCCGCGGCCGCCGCGCGCTTCTTGACCTGCAGCAGGCGCAGGTACACGAACAGCGTCAGGAAAATCTGGAGGATGACCGGCACGAGGATCCAGTCGCGGCTCATGGTTTCCCTCCGTAGCGCGGGTCTTCGAATGCCTCGTGGGTTCGCGGAGCATCGGGGAGCTGCGCGTCCAGGGACTGGCGATACCTGATGCAGCCCGCCAGGAACTGCGGCCAGGCCGGCACCGCAGGCTGCGGGTCCGTTTTTTCCGGGAGCAAGCCCCACAGTTCCGGGTGGTGCCAGCACAGGTAATGCCCGGTCGTGTCCCGGTGCCCGCGAATTCCTGAGCGGAGCTTCTTCACCTCGGCAATGAGTTGGTCCCGTATGCGCTGCGCTTCCTGCTGGCGACGAACCCGCCCGCGCTCACACAGGTGCTCGGTGTGGTGTACCGCACGATCTCAGGCTGCATGCTGCGCCGGGCGGGGCTGACGCGCGCGGCGGGCGCCACCGGGGCGGTGACGCTGGTGCAGCGCTTTGGCTCGGCACTCAACCTGAACATTCATTTTCACATGCTGTTCGTCGATGGGGTGTACCTGCCGGCGGCGGGTGGCCCGCCAGTGTTCCGCCCTCTGCCGGCGCCCACCGGCGCGGAGTTGCAGGCCCTGGTGCAGCAGATCGCCGAACGTGTCGGTGGTGTGCTGGAACGGCGCGGCCTGATCGAGCGGGACATGGAGAACGCCTGGCTGGCCGGCGACGGGGAGGCGGGTCCGCTGGATGACCTGATCGGGCCCTCGATCACCTACCGGATCGCGGTGGGGCCGAGGGCCGGGCAGAAGCTGTTCACGCTGCAGACGGTTGCGGCCCGGGCACCGGAGTGGCTGGACGACCCCAACGGCGCGGCGCGTGCCGGCGGATTTTCACTACACGC
The DNA here is from genome assembly GCA_964458195.1 of uncultured Arenimonas sp. Classification (GTDB taxonomy): domain Bacteria; phylum Pseudomonadota; class Gammaproteobacteria; order Xanthomonadales; family Xanthomonadaceae; genus Arenimonas. Next base: position 467 of record CAYWHO010000308.1, on the reverse strand, counting down.
CGGCATCGACATCGCGCCGCACCAGCGCCCGAAGCTCGAACGCCTGTGCCGCTACGTGAGCCGTCCGCCGGTGGCGACCGAACGCATGGCCATGGACCTCATCCGGTTACCTGCGCTACGCGCTCAAGACTCCGTACCGCGACGGCACCACGCACCTCGTGCTGGAGCCGCTGGATTTCATGGCCCGGCTCGCGGCGCTGGTGCCGCCGCCCCACATGCACCTGACCAGGTTCCACGGCGTATTCGCGCCGCATAGCAAGTTGCGGGCAGCCGTGACGCCGGCGGGTCGGGGAATCGGGGCGCAGAAGGCCCCAGCGCGGAGCAGCGAACAGGGGCAGTCGGCGAGCTCGCGGCACGTGGCGATGAACTGGGCGCGGCGCCTGAAGCGGGTGTTCGGCATCGAGATCGAGCGCTGCGCACGCTGCGGCGGCAAACTCAGGATCATCGCCAGCATCGAGGCGCCGGAG
>CAYWHO010000307.1:0-2662 GCA_964458195.1 uncultured Arenimonas sp. | reverse complement strand
CGGCGAACAGGGCCTTGCCGGCATTGATCTGCTCCTGCGCGGTCAAGGCGCCGGTCTTCGCGGCGGCAGCCGCGTCGGCAACGGCCGCCATGTTCGGCTGCGCGCGATCGCCCAGATACACCTCGTCCACTTCCTTGCCGGAATAGATGGCCTTGTTCTCGGCGCCCTCGGCCTTGAGGATCGCCAGCGCACCCTTGTTGAACGCACGGAAGATGCTGTGATCGACGAGGACGTAGCTGCCCGGCACTTCCATGTGGAACTCCATCATGGCGGCACCGCCGGCGGGGATCAGCGTGGTCTGCACGTTCTCCTGGTACTTGGTTCCGCCCTCGTACCAGACCTTGTCGAAGATCTCGCCGATGACGTGGAAGCTCGACACCAGGTTGGGACCGCCGTTGCCGACGTACAGTCGCACGGTGTCGCCGACCTTGGTGCTAAGGGCCTTGTCGCCGGTGAGCGAACCTTCGCTGCCGTTGAACAGCACATAGGTCGGGTTCTCGTCGATCGCACGTTCCATGTCGAAAGGCTGGTGACCCTTCTCGCGATACTTGCCGGTGGTGTAGAAGTCGCCCTGCATGACGTAGTACTCCTTGTCCACCTTCGGCAGGCCTTCCGGCGGTTCGACCAGGATCAGGCCGTACATCCCGTTCGCGACGTGCATGCCGACCGGCGCGGTCGCGCAGTGATAGACGAACAGGCCCGCGTTGAGCGCCTTGAACGTGAACTGCGACTGGTGGCCCGGCGCGGTGAAACTCGAAGCGGCGCCGCCGCCCGGACCGGTGACGCCGTGCAGGTCGATGTTATGCGGCATCTTGCTGTCGGGCATGTTGCGCAGATGGAACTCCACCGTGTCGCCCTGGCGCACGCGAATGAAGCTGCCCGGCACGGTTCCGCCGAAGGTCCAGAAGGTATAGGTCACGCCTTCGGAAATCGGCAGTTCTTTTTCGATCACATCGAGTTCGACGATGACCTTGGCCGGATGATCGCGACCGGTCGCCGGCGGCACCAGCGGCGGTGAGGTGAGCACCGCTTTCACCGGCTCGCCTTGCGGCGGACCGAAATCGCCCTTGGCCGAACCGCCGGTATCGGTCGGGCTCGCGGTCGTCGTTTCCGTCGTGGCGGGCGTCTTGTCGGCGTTGCAGGCCGACAGCAGCAGTCCCGTCGCGGCGGCGATAGCCCAGCACAGATGCATGCGTTTCATGGAGGCACCCTTCCTCTGCAGTGGCCGTAGGCCGTTGGGAAAAGCCTGAGCCCGTCCGGGCCGGGGCGTGTTGATCCAGATCAACTGATCGCCAGCTCGCTCGGCAGGCCAGGCCGCGCTTGATCTGCGTCAAGGCCTGCGGACGGCGGCGGCGCGACGCTGGCACCAGCCGAAAAGGAGTTCCGACAATGCGCACCATACTCTGTTATTCGATCGCGCTGGCGCTGTTCAGCCTCGCTGCCGTCCCGACTGCCGCCCATGCGCAATCGAGCGCAACGCCGGCCGCCGACGCCTGGCAATTCGTGCCCGAATGGAACCTGCGCCTGCGGCACGAGCAGGTGGACGACGATGCCTTCCTGCATTCGGCCGACGCCAGCACCCTGCGTGTCCGCGCGGGCCTGCGCTTGCGCTACGGCACTCGCTTCTCCGCGTTCCTCGAAGGCGAAGGCATCGCCGCATTCGCCGGCGACTACAACAGCGGCGCGAACGGTCGCACCGCGTTTCCGATGGTTCCCGATGCCCGCGGCGCCGAGATCAACCAGGCCTACCTGCAATGGAAGAATCCGAAGCTGCAAGCCAGCCTCGGGCGCCAGCGCCTGCTGTTCGACAATCAGCGCTGGATCGGCAACAGCGGTTGGCGGCAGAACGAACAGACCTTCGATGCGCTCGCCTTCGTCTGGACGCCGCGCCCTGACGTGACGGCGCGTTATGCCTGGCTCGAACGCGTGCATCGCGTCAATGGCGACGACGCGCGCGATCCGCTCGCACGCGAGCGCGCGCTCGATACGCACGCCTTCAATCTGGCCTGGCAACGCGGCGGCCTGCAGTTGACCGGCTATGCCTATCTGCATGACGACCGCGATGTCGCGACGGCATCCACGCGCACGCTGGGACTGCGCGCCGCCTTCAACCGGAAGTGGAGCGGCGGCGCTTACGGCGCCACGTTCGAATGGGCGGAACAGGACGATTACGCCGACAACCCCTTGTCCTTCCGGCATCGCTACTGGCTGGTCGAGCCCTCATTCTCGTGGAAAGGAACGACGTTCCGGGCCGGCTGGGAACATCTCGGCGGCAACGGTACGCACGCGTTGCAGACGCCGCTGGCCACCTTGCATGCGTTCAACGGCTGGGCCGACAAATTCCTGAGCACGCCGAACCGGGGTCTGGACGATCGTTATCTCGCCGCCTCCGGTGGTTTCGGGCCGGGACCGCGTGCATCGAAATTCAACTGGGCGCTGGCCTGGCACGACTACCAGGCCGACCAGGGCGGCGCGGACTATGGTCGCGAATGGAATGCCTCGTTAGGTTTCCCCGTCTGCAAGCGCATCGTGGGCTTGGTGAAGCTGGCCGACTATCGCAGCGACGGGTTCGCGCGCGATACGCGCAAGCTGTGGCTGCAACTGGAGTGGAAGAATCCTTGATCGCCACTCATTGCCTCGCGCGGGCGGCGAGCGCTGGGTT
>CAYWHO010000306.1:1325-2665 GCA_964458195.1 uncultured Arenimonas sp. | reverse complement strand
TCGGCATTGCGCCATTCGCGCGGCGAAACGCCGCACCCGGCCTTGAAGGCGCGCGACAGGGCTGCGGTGCTGCCATAGCCGACGTCCTGCGCGATGTGCTTGAGCGGCAGGCCGCGGCGGAGCATGCCTTGCGCGATGCAAAGACGGAAGGCCGCGAGATAGTCGCCGGGCGTCTTGCCCACCGCCTGCTTGAATGCGGCGGCGAAGCTGCTGCGCGACATGCCGGCGATGCCGGCGAGATCCGGCAGCGACCAGATCCGCGCCGGATCTTCGTGCATCGCCACCAGGGCCTTGTGCAACTGCGGGTGCGCCATGCCGGCAAGCAGGCCATCCTGCGTGGCGCCCGCCTGCATCAGGCGGCGCAGCACATGGATCAAGACCACTTCGAACAAACGGTCTATCACCGATTGCCGTCCGCATTGCGCGCCGAACGCTTCGCGAAACAGCAGATCCAGCACCAGAGCAGCCTCGTCCATTTGCGCCAGCGGCATCGCCACGAACTCCGGCAGAGCCTGCACCAGCGGATTGACCGCGCCGCCGTTGAACTCGACCAGGGCGCAGACCATGTCGGCGCCGGTATCCACATCGGTGACGAAACGATGCGCGAGTGGGCGCGGATAGAACAGCAGCGTGGGTTCGTCGTAGGTGGTGCGGCGGCGTCCGTGCTCGACGCGCAGCGGTCCGCGCTTGAGCAGGTGCAGTTGTCCGAGACCGGCCTGCGCCGGAATGGGCGTCACCCCGCACAACGCTCCGGAATGGAACATGCGGGCCGAGACCGAGAAGCGCTGCAGCAGGGCGTTGAGCCTATCCATGATTATGGACTACGGGTTAACTATTGCGGACTATACGCCACTTATAGTCCACCAACCACCCCTAAAGTAGGCCCCGTGCAATCCGCACGTCACTTCTCAAGGATTCGTCATGGCCTACATCCAACCGCTGGAACGCCACCACGTCGACGCCGCCACCGGCGCCACGCTCGACGCCGTCAAGGCCAAGCTCGGCGTGCTGCCGAACATGTTCCGCACCTTCGCCCACTCGCCGGTCGCGCTGAACGCCTACATGCAGTTGTCCGGCGCCACTGCCGGCGGCCGCCTCACGGCGCGGCAGCGCGAACAGATCGCCCTGGCCGTCGGCGAAACCAACGATTGCGGCTACTGCCTCGCCGCGCATACGGCCCTCGGCAAGGGCGCGGGCTTGAGCCCGGCGCAGATCGAACAGGCGCGCGATGCGCAGGCCGAAGATCCGCGCGATGCGGCCCTGCTGCGACTGGCCGCGGCCATCGTGCGCGAACGCGGCCACGTGCCCACGGCCGAGCTCGATGCGTTCAAGGCCGCCGG
>CAYWHO010000306.1:0-1225 GCA_964458195.1 uncultured Arenimonas sp. | reverse complement strand
CGAACATCTCGCGCACGGCCTTCATCGCGTTCTCGTTGATGCGTTCCTGCGAGGAAGGCACGGTGCCTTCGGCCGTCGCCCGCCACACGGCGCGTTGCGTCTTCGCGTCGAACAGGTCAAGCACCAGCGTGCCTACCTTATAGGTGTGCACTTCGACCCGCTGCAGGGCGCCGCTGGCGTACATCTCGCGCCGCCAGTTCCAGCCGGTCCAACCCGGCCCTTCGTAGAAGCCGTCGATGGTCTGCTCGTCGCGGGCCGACACGTTCCCCACCAGCACGACATCCGCCTCGGCTTGCGGCACCAGGCGCCAGCCCTTGCCGGCCAGTTCGGCATCGATCGCCGCGACGATGCGCTGCTTCAGCAAGGGGTTGCTGATGGCCGGCTCCTGCTTCCATCCGTAAGTTCGATACGCGGCGAAAGACGCCGCCGGATCGCGATCCGTATGCACGACCGGCCCCGATGCGCAGGCCGCGAGCAGGCAGGACAGCAGCAAGACGAGGATCGGTTTCATGACGCGCGCTCCGTGTTCCAGATGTCCTCAGCCTAGCCCCTTCCCGCCGCCGGGCCTTGACCCAGATCAAATGCCGGCGTGGCGTTCAGCCGAGCGGCGCTTCGCGCTTAGAACTTCTTCTTCAAGCAAAGCGTCTGGATCCGATTGCCGGCCGAATCGGTCACGGTGCAGGGAACCATCGTCCACTCCGGCTCCTTCTTCGGCGGATCCTTTTCGATCGGGTTGTTCGGCGGGTCCTGCGGCTTCGGTTTCGACTCGCAGGGATCGATGTCCAGCTTGCTCCGACGCCCGCAGACGCTGGCCGCGAGCTGGATCGGCGCCTGGCCTTCGCGCGCGACACTGACGAAGATACCCTGGACTTTCGATACCGCGGCATCGAGCAGCGCGTTGCGTTCGGCCTCCGACAAGGGCTGCTCCACCACCAGAACCGACTCGGGCGGAGCTTCGCTGGCGGGCGGCGGCACGGCAGGCAATGGCGTGGTCGTCTGCGCGGCCGCCATCGGCGCCGCCGAATTGGCGCCGTAGTGATAACTGCCCCAACCCACGAGAGCGAGCGAGGCGATCCACAACACGATAGTCATACCCCGGTTCATATTCCCCCCTTCGCCATGGACTTCCGATCATGCATTCGCTTCGGCGTGCGACTCGAACGCCGGAGTGCTCCGATTCCGCGCAATCACTCTCCCCCCATTCGCTTGCATTTTCCAGTCGTGG
>CAYWHO010000305.1:0-2669 GCA_964458195.1 uncultured Arenimonas sp. | reverse complement strand
GCGATGGCGAAGATCAGGAACGGCGTCAGCATGTTCATCGGATCGATGCCGAAGCCCATCAGGCGAAGCGCACCGAGCATCCAGACGACCGAAACGAGGGCGCAGAACACCGTCAGCGTGGCCAGCTTGCCCGAGCTCGAGTACAGGAAGAGCAGGAACCAGGTGAAGAGCACGGTGAAGCCGAAGAACTTCATCACCGACATGGCGCCGTCGCTGATGTCGCCGACCATCTTGGCAAAACCGATGATATGCACAGTGGTGTTGCCGGTCTCGTATTTCTTGCGGATCTGCTCGAGCTGCTTGGCGACCTTCTGGTAATCGACCTTGTGCGTGTCCGACTCGGGAATGATGTCGGCCCAGATCATCGCGCCAGACCAGTCCTTGGCCACCAGGCGGCCGAGGATGCCCGCCTTGACGATGTTGCCGCGGATGGTGTCGAGCTGTTCCTGCGAGGCCTGGAAACCCGGCACGTTCGGCGTGAACGTGTTCGGGATGACGTTGCCGCCGGCGAAACCGTCCTCGACCACTTCGACGAAACGCACGTTCGGCGTGAACAGCGAACGCACGCGGGAATCGTCGGTATCCTCGAGGTTGATGACCTCGGCCGTGACCTTTTCCAGCGTTCCCATGAACGGCTGGCTGAACATGTTGCCGTCTTTCGCCATCACCGCGATCAATACGCGGTTGGCGCCGCCGAAGTCGGCTTCGTAATCGACGAAGGTCCGCATGTACTCGTGCTTCAGCGGGATCTGCTTCTTGAATCCGGCGTCGACCGACAACTGGGTAGCGAAATAGGTCATCGCCGCCGTGACCAAGGCGAAGACGATCAGGATCAGCGGTCGGTTGCCGAAGACGAAGGCCTCGCTGAGGCGGGCGAACGGGCCAGGCTGGCTATTGGGCAGGCTCATGCGGTCTCCGTCACTTCGGCTGGTAGCGATCGGCGCCTTTCTCGCCGATCAGGACAGTACTGCCGTCGCTTTGGGCGAGCACGCCCGCAAGCACGGGCGTTTCGCCAGCGGCGTTCTGGTAGGTACTCGCGACGAAGGGCGAACCGGCGTCCTTGCGGGTCAAAACCACGCCGGTGGCGCCGACGAGTACCGCGCCGCCGTTCGGCAAGGCTTCGCCACCCATCAGGCTGGCGTTGACCTGGGTGTCGAGCTTGCGCCAGGTCGTGCCCAGATCGTCCGACTCGTAAGCGTTGCCGCGCAGCCCGTAGGCCAGGATGTGTTCTCCGTCCCAGGCCAGCACACCGAACATCGACCCCTGATAGGGGAAGCTGGCCTTTTGCCAGGTGACTCCGTTGTCGCGCGAGCGCAGGAAGGTTCCGCGCTCGCCGACGATCACCAGGGCACCGGAGCCGGTGCGCGCGATGGCATTGAGGTGCGGGTCGGATTCTTCGCCCAGTTCGAGTTCGTCGGTATTGAGCAGGCCGCTTTCGTCGTAGGTCGTGTCGGCCGGTTTCGCTGGCGCCGCGGCGACAGGCACGTTGACCGTCTGCCGCGTCCAGGTCACGCCCGAATCGTGCGTGACCAGCATCAGGCTGTAGGCGCCGATGGCGATGCCGTTGCTCGAATCGGTGAAAAGCAGGTCGAGGATCGGCACGCCCTGGTCGGGATCGTTGGCATCGGGCGTCCACGGCGCGGCACGCTGGCGGCGCCAGGTTTGCCCGCCATCGGTGGAATGCACGATCACGCCGTCGTGGCCGGCGGCCCAGAGCTGGCCGTCGGCGGAGGCGACGGTCGTCAGGGTCGAGCGGGTATTGGTGGAAAGCTGGTTCCAGGTCCTGCCATCGTTCGAGCTCAACACGTGGCCGCGTTCGCCGACGGCGACCATCCCGGCCGTCGTCTGCACGATGTCGAGCAGCAGCGACTGGCTGGCGCGCGGCATCTTCTCCGAGGGCAACATCGAGGGATCGTCCTTCGCCGGTTCCGGCGACGACTGCGCCAGCAAGGGCAGGGTCAGGACGAGCAGCGCCGCGACGAGCGGGCGCGTGCGGAAACGAGGGAATCTGGGCATGGCACTCTCTCTGCTTGCGAGGGCTGCGGCACGCACGCGGCCCTGAAAGCGACTGCGCCCCGCTGAGGGGGCGCAGTCGTTCGTCACTGGATCAACGTACGCCGGAGTTGCGCAGGTTCTGCGGCGAGTAATCCGCCGGTGTGCTCTGGAAGCTGAAATCGCGCGGCTTGTCGTCGTTGTCGAGCAGGCCGGTGATGTAACGACCCGACTTCAGGTCGTGGTGGGTTTCCAGCGTGGTCCAAAGCGTCGGCACTTCGTAGTAGTTGATCGGCTCGGCTTCGGAATAGCGCCACAGCTTGCCCTGGCCGTCGTAGTGATCGACCATCACGATCTGGTAGCTGTCTTCGTCGAGGTAGAACGTGCGACGGCTGTTGATGTGGCGCTGGCCGGCCTTGAGCTTGGCCTCCACCACCCAGACGCGATGCCACTCGTAACGCAAGTGATCCGGATTGATGTGGCCCGGGCGGATCAGGTCGCTGACCTTCAGCTTCTCGCTGTCGGCGGCGTACGAGTTGTACGGGATCAGCATTTCCTTCTTGCCCACCAGCGTCCAGCTGAAGCGGTCCATCGCGCCGTTGAACATGTCGGTCATGTCGTTGGTGCGCAGGCCGTCGGCCGCCGTGCCGGGATTGTCGTAGGCGACGTTCGGGGCG
>CAYWHO010000304.1:0-2681 GCA_964458195.1 uncultured Arenimonas sp. | reverse complement strand
CTATCCGTCCCCATTGCTGCGCCGGGTGTTCCGCCGGGCTTGTCGGTCGTCGTCGGCCGAGGCATGGACGGATCGGGCACCGTCGGTCTGGGCTGGAGTCCGCCGGTGCCGGAGAGCTTGGGGCCGTTGGCCTCACGCGCCTCGGTCGGCGGTCCGCAGATCTATGCGTACACCGTGTGTCCCGACACCGGGCCGTGTTTCGACGCCGGCATGAAATTCAGGGCCGGGGCGGTGACGCTGAAAGCCGATGCCGGCGTTTCGACCGGGCCGGGCTTCGGTGCGATGGCCACGGATTTCGGGCGGGCCATCATCAATGGATTGGGGTTGCCGACAACCCCGACGCGCACGCTTCCCTACTGATCCCGACCGCATTCCCACTACCGAGGAGCCTCGACCATGTCGTTGGATACGTCTTCGTTCGCCAAGGTGCAATCCCCGGATGAACTGATCCAGCGTCTGCGTTTCGACGTCGATCCGATTCCCTCCGATGCGGATGGCTTGCTGGCCTTCCTCAAGCACGACGACCAGTGGCAGCAGCGCTTGCGCGCGCGCCTGGATGGAAAGGAATTGCCATTCGGCGGCATCCGGCAACAAGGCGGCAACATCACCGTGACCCCGCTCGACGGATTTCTCGAGCCGGCGCTGAATCCGTACCTGGTCCTGGAAAACATCGGCGTCGCGCGGGCCCTGCTGTCCGATTGCCTGGAACTGCGCCGCCGTATCGAGGCCTTGCAATTGGACTTGTTCAACTTCTCGCAGGAGTCCTACGAGTTCACAGAATCGAAGAAGCACCGTGAAGAGGAACTGGAGCGACTGCGCGTCGAGATCAAGTTGCAGGGCGACCTGCTGGCGGCGAAGCAGGCCGAGCAAACGCGCTTCGCCACGCTGGTGTCGAACTGGACCACGACGATGGCCGCGTATGGGCCGGAGGCCGCAGCCTACAACGTGGCCTCGCGCGAGAAACACGAGGTGGTGCAATCGTGCTGGCCGATGTTCTATTCGAGCGCGACCGACGCGGCGCCGCACCTGTACCAGGTCAGCAACGCGCCCAGCAGCAATCCCTTTGCCAGCAACGTATTCGAGCAGTTGCAGCAAGCCGTCGCGACCGAGGCCCGGCGATCGGCCAATTTCGAGGCGACCGGCCAGCGCAGCGAGACCCTGCGTTTGCAGAACGACACCTCGGCGATGGAGTCGCAGCTGCGGCAGATAAAGGCGGCGAAAGCGATGGCGGAGACGGAGCTTTCGCTGGCGGAGAAGCGCAACGCCATCAAGGACGAGAAATGGCGGCGCAAGGTCGAGCAGTTCGAGGGCGATTCCGGCCTGGGCCTCAAGCATCGTCTCGGGCGTTCGCTCGTGCTCTACAAGGAGCTGGTCGAGCAACTGCGCGTGGCCTTGCATGCGATCGAGCTGGGCCAGAGCGCCGTGCTCGGGCTGACGGTGGAGGGCTTCGACGCGGAACGGCCGAACCTGCGCAATCGCTATCTGCTCGAACCGCCGAAAGCGGGCAATCCGCCGGCCGCGGACGGCTTCGACCAGGTCGGTATCCCCGCCAACAGCGTCTGGATTTCGCTAGACACGCTGGCGCGATATCTGGTCCAGGCCGAGACGCGCATGCGCCAGCATGCGCAGGCGCAGACGGTGCGACAGTCGGTGTTCCGGTTCGAGGGCGCGCTCGAGGGCGAGGCGGCGTTGGAGATCACGCAAGACCTCGGTGGGCACGGCCCGTATTCGGAGCCGAGATCGCCGGAGAACATCCTGGCCATTCGCATCCTCAATCTGGGCGACCCGGTCAGCCTGAACCTGCGCCTGCAATCGCCGCAGCCCTTGGGCACGATCGAGCCGCCGAGCCTGCAGTATCCGCAGGGCAGGCACATGCCCGACCCGCTGTGGAAAGCCTTGTCGAAGTACGACCTGTCGCTGAGCTATGCGTATCTCCCCACCACGGCGGTGGCGTTGGCGGCCGAAGTGCCGGCCTGCGTCGCGCAGTTCCTCAATCGCGATATGAGCGGCATGCTGAAAGCGACGATCAAGAAGGGCGAGGCGACGGCACGACGCGTATCGCTGCGGCTTGAGGTGTGGCACACATAGGGCGGCGGAACGCGGGCGATCCGTTGGTTTTATCGCCTATCGCTCGCTGGACCGCGACACACGGAAACCGATGAAAAGCCGAATCCTCTGGTGCCTGATGTTCGCGGGCTGTTTCGCGGCCCTCGCGTTCAATTCGCCGACGCGCGCGTTCGCGCTCAGCAATCTGCTGGTCCAGCTCCTGATCTTTCTGCTGTCCGCGAACCTGCCCGCGTGGCGCAACAACCGGCTGTCCTACGTGGATTTCGCCTGGCCGGCGGGGTTGACGGCCATCGGCCTGCAGACGTTCTTCTTCGCCGAGGCGCGCACGCTGCCGGTGCTGATCGTGGCGGGCATCTATCTGCTGGTCGGCCTGCGCATGGCGGTGTGGGCGGTGCATATGTACAAGCCGGGCGTGCTGACGCGCGACCTGCCGCGTTACGAATACCAGCGCCAGCGCTGGGCGCGTGCCGGGTTCCGCAGCGAGCGGGTTTCGGTTCAGTACGAGATCGGCGTGCAGGGCATGGCGAACATGTCCTTCCTGGCACTGCCGGCCTATCTGATCGCCGCCGACGGGCGAGCATCGTTCACACCATGGCATGTGGCCTGCCTGCTGC
>CAYWHO010000303.1:0-2684 GCA_964458195.1 uncultured Arenimonas sp. | reverse complement strand
CAATGCCGATGATCCGCTGGTGCTGAAGATGTCCGGTTACACCGATGCCAAGGTCATCTGCTACGTCACCCTGAATCCACAGCACGGTTTGGTACGCGAGCATATCCGCGCCGGCGGTCGCGCCTGCGCCCTGGAAGCCGGCGTCAACGGGCAGATGATCACGCTGTACGACAAGGGTAGTCATATCCCGCTGTTGTGGACGCATTTGATTCCGGCCACGCTGGAAGGACGCGCCCTGCACAACGTGCAGAACGCGATGTTCGCCGCGGCGATGGCCTTCTCGGTCGGCATCAAGCTCGATTCGATCCGCCAGGGCCTGCGCACCTTCGACAGCACCTTCTTCCAGGCCCCGGGCCGCATGAACGTGTTCAACGAGCATCCCTTCAAGGTGCTGTTCGACTACGGCCACAACGCGCATGCGGTGTCGGTGATGGCCGATCTCGCCCAGCGCCTCGACGTGACCGGCCGCCGGATCGTCGTGGTTGCCGGCCCGGGCGATCGTCGCAACGAAGACCTGCGCGATATCGCCATGGCGGTGGCGGGGCGCTTCGATCACTACATCTGCCGTCGCGACGACGACCTGCGCGGCCGCGATGGCGAGGAAGTGCCGAAGATGATCGCTTCGGTCCTGCGCGAACAGGGCGTGCGCGAGGACCAGATCTCGATCATCCCCGATGAACAGGCGGCGATCGACGCGGCCCTGCGCATGGGTCAGTCGGGCGACCTGCTGCTGGTGTTCGCCGATGCGCTGGTGCGTTCCTGGAAGCAGGTCATCAAGTTCCGGCCCGAAGGCACCGCGCCGCGCGCGGCGCCGGCCGAAGCGCCGCCTGCGGCGGTAGCGGCTCCGGTATCGTCGGGCGAAGAAACCATCGCCGTTTCGAGTTGGGAAGGCATGGTGCGCGATGAGCGCGGCGTGCGGCTCGCGCGCGAGGACGCCGACTGAACACCGCGTCCGAAGATCTTTTCGAGGATTCGCGCAGGCTGACCGGTCCGAACCTCTTCGCCAGGGAATCGGGTGCGGTGCTCGATGTCGCGGTGCTGACACTCGAGTTGGCCGCGCGCTGGCAGGAACAGGTGCGCCTGTTGCGTCGGCAACTGGGTTGGCAGGAGGACGCCGCCATCGCCGTGCGCGCGCATCGCAGCGGCGCGTCCCTGTTCGCCGCCGCGGCGCAGGACCAGTTGTTCGCGGCGACGGAAGTGAACGAACTGGCCTGGTTGCGCCTGGTCGCCGAACCGGGGGACCATCGCATTCCACTGTCGCCTGGTCATCCTTCGGCGTTCGACGAGGATTCGGCGCTGCAGACCTTGCAGCGTTTGGCGAAGGAAGAAGCGAAACCCGCGGCGATGCGTCTGCAGGACGACGCGCAGGCGCGGCATGTCGCCGTGGTCTGGGATGACGAGGACATCAGCCTCGGCATGGGCGAAGGCAGCCGCACCTGGCGGCTGGATGCGTTGCCCGACGAAGTTCCCTGGCCCGCGCTGCACGATCTGCCCTCGGCCTTGGTCACCGGTTCCAACGGCAAGACGACGACCGTGCGCCTGGTCGCGGCGATGCTGGGCGCAAGCGGTCGCGTCGCGGGGTTCAATTGCACCGATGGCGTGTTCGTCGGCGGCGAACGGATCGAACGCGGCGATTATTCCGGTCCCGCCGGCGCGCGACGCGTGCTGCGCGATGCGCGCGTGCAGGCCGCCGTGCTCGAAACCGCGCGCGGCGGCATCCTGCGTCGCGGGCTGGCGGTGCGTCGCGTGGATGCGGCGATCGTCACCAATATCAGCCCGGACCATTTCGGCGAATACGGTATCCATGACCTGTCCGACCTGGCCGAGACCAAGTTGGTCGTGGCGCGTGCGCTCGACGACGAGGGCTTGCTTGTATTGAACGCCGATGACGAAGTTCTCGTCGCGAAAGCGGCGAAGCTCGATACGCGCATTGCCTGGTTCGCGCTGGACAACGCGAACCCGCGCCTGTTCGCGCATCGCGCGGCGGGCGGCGATACCTGCGCCATCGCCGATGGCCGCTTGCGCCTGCATGTAAACGGGACGACGCACGATCTCGGCGACATCCGCGCGATGCCGCTCGCCCTGGAAGGCGCCGCGACCTACAACCTGCACAATCTCGCGGGAGCCGCGCTGCTGGCCTCGCGGTTGGGCGTTGCGCCTGCCGTCATCGCGGCGGTTTGCGCAAGCTTCGGTGGCGCTCGCGGCGACAATCCGGGACGCATGGAACGCTGGGATATTTCGGGCGTACGCGTGCTCGTCGACTACGCGCACAATCCCGACGGGCTGGATGGCTTGCTGCGCGTCGCCGATTCGCTGCGCCAGGTTTCCGCCGGACGCATGGGCCTGCTGCTGGGGCAGGCGGGCAATCGCGACGACGGAGCGATCCGCGAACTCGCCCGCGTGGCGGCCGGGTTCCATCCGGAGCGGATCGTGCTGAAGGACATCGAAGGCTATATGCGCGGGCGCCAACCCGGTGAAGTGCCGGCGATCCTTCGCGACGAACTGCTTATCGCCGGCTTCACGGAAGACGACCTGCAGGTCGTATTGCCGGAAGCGGAAGCCGCGCAGGCGTTGATCGAATGGGCACAGCCTGGCGACGTGCTGGTCTTGCCCGTGCATTCCTTCGCCGCCCGCGATGCGCTGGCGGTGTGGCTGGATGCGCGGGCTTCGTAGGCTGGGCTGAT
>CAYWHO010000302.1:0-2698 GCA_964458195.1 uncultured Arenimonas sp. | reverse complement strand
ATCTTCAGGCTGAGTACGTAGCCGTCCCGGTCCCAGACGTCTTCCGGCGCCAGCTTGACGCCGCGCGGCAACAGGTTGCGGAAGTCGCAGAATTCGCGCAGCGCGTCGGTCAGGCCCGAACGCAGGCCGTTCACGTGCGTGCCGCCCTGCGCGGTCGGGATCAGGTTGACGTAGCTTTCCTGCACCAGCTCGCCTTCCGGCAGCCAGGCCACGGCCCAGTCGACGATCTCGGTGTCCTTGGAAAGATTCCCGAGGAACAGTTCGGCCGGCAACAGTTCGCGGCCCTGGAGTTCGCCGCGCAGGTAGTCGCGCAGTCCGTTCTCGTAATGCCACTCGTTCTTCTCGCCGGTGGCTTCCTCGCTGAGACGGACGGTGAGCCCGGGGCAGAGTACGGCCTTGGCACGCAAGAGATGGCGCAGGGCGCGCACGGCGAACTTGGCCGAATCGAAATACTTCGGGTCGGGCCAGAAGCGTACGCGCGTACCGGTATTGCGCTTGCCGACGCTGCCGATGGTTTCCAGCGGCGAGGAACGGAAGCCGTCCTGGAACTCCATCCGGTACTCGTTGCCGTCGCGCTTGATGAAGACCTCGACCTTCTTCGACAGCGCGTTGACGACGCTGACGCCGACGCCGTGCAGGCCGCCGGAGAAGGTGTAGTTCTTGTTGTTGAACTTGCCGCCCGCGTGCAGGCGGGTCAGGATCAGTTCCACGCCCGGGATCTTCTCTTCCGGATGCACGTCCACCGGCATGCCGCGGCCATCGTCCGAGACCTCGCAACTGCCGTCCGGGTACAGGATCACTTCGACCGTCCGGGCGTGCCCGGCGAGGGCCTCGTCGATGGCGTTGTCCACGACTTCCTGCGCCAGATGGTTCGGGCGGGTGGTGTCGGTATACATGCCAGGCCGGCGTTTGACCGGATCCAGGCCGGACAGGACTTCGATGTCGGCGGCGTTGTAGCGGGAACTCATGGGTGCGCAGAGGACCAGGCAGCGGCACAATCGCCGGAAGGGCGGCATTATCCCAGTACGGGAGGGGATTTGGCATGTCGGACAGGGTTCGGATCCGGACCGAGCGCGAACAGGACGGCGTCGTGGCGATCGTCATGCCGCTCGATCCGTCCGTCGCCGGGCGCGAGGCCGAACTGCGGCTGGTGCAGCGCGCGAAGGTCAAGCGCAGCAATCCGGTGCACAAGGAGCGCACCCTGCTGGCGCAGAAGTTCGTGCTGTCTTCCGGTCCGAACCGGATCGAGCTCGGCAGTCGGCTGGACGAGGTCTTCGCCTACCGCGGCGAGGCGCTGGATCTGGAACTGAAGATCGAACTGGAGATCGACGACGGCGTCTTCTTCGACACCGAGGTCGAGCACGATCTGTCTGCCTGGGGCAGACTGCCGGCGCGCGCGGCCCCGCCGCTGCCGCACAAGCAGGTGCACTCGCCGGCGGACCGGTTCAATTTTTTCGCCAATCTGCGGGCGATTCCGGCCGGCGCACGCCTGGTGGTGCTCTGGCTGCTGTTGCTGGGCGGGCCGGTGCTGGTGGTGAATGCGCTCGTCGGCGTGCGCGACCAGTTCGTGCCGGAGTCCCGGGCCTGGTTCTACGATCACAGCGATTCCGAAGGCGACTCCGAAAGTCCGCTGTTCAAGGCGCTGGCCGGTAGCGGCGTGCTCGGCGCCTTGATCTGGGCGGCCATCCGTCACCAACTGAAGAAGTACATGAGCTTCGCCGCCCGCCTGCCGCCGAACGTCTCGCTGGCCCGCGGCTCGCGCTGCGCCGCTGCCGATATCGTTTCGGGCAGCGCCCGCGTGCCGATCGAACGGGCGCTGGTACGCATCGTGGCCTACAACCGCGAGCATGGGCAGTACAAGGACCAGGAAAAGGACGGAAACAAGACCCGCACCGTCACCAAGGACTTTTCCTCGGACGCCCGCGGCATCGTGCTGTACGAGCAGCCGCTGCTCTATCTGAAGGCGAACGAGCCGATCGAGCGGAATCTGGCGGGCGAGGTGGCCTTCGACGCCATTTTCGACACGCTTTACCCCTCCGTCCGGATCGGCGGTTCGCATGGCCTGTCCCTGTGCCTGGAGGCGCAGTTCCTGCACCCCGACTACGTGGACCACGATGTCCAGATGGAGAACCTGTCCGTCGCCGAACAGGACTTCTTCACGCCGCGGGGCTGAGGAAAACCGGGCGGCGGCGCACCGATTCGCATCCCGGGGCCCCAGCCTGTAAAATGGGGCTTTCCAGCGCCAGGTTTTCCCATGACGCGTCTCATCTTCGTCACCGGCGGCGTGGTGTCCTCGCTAGGCAAGGGCATCGCCGCCGCGTCGCTCGCGGCCATCCTGGAGGCCCGCGGCCTCAAGATCACCATGATGAAGCTCGATCCCTACATCAACGTGGATCCGGGCACCATGTCGCCGTTCCAGCACGGTGAGGTCTACGTCACCGACGACGGCGCCGAAACCGACCTCGATCTCGGCCATTACGAACGTTTCGTCCGTACCCGCCTGACGCGCAAGAATTCGATCACCACCGGCCGCATCTACGAGGAAGTGATCCGGCGCGAACGCCGCGGCGACTACCTCGGCGGCACCGTGCAGGTCATCCCGCACGTCACCGACGAGATCAAGCGCTGCATCGACGCGGCGACCGAAGGTTTCGATGTCGGCCTGGTCGAGATCGGCGGCACCGTCGGCGACATCGAG
>CAYWHO010000301.1:0-2744 GCA_964458195.1 uncultured Arenimonas sp. | reverse complement strand
CTACCAGGGCCACGCACTGATGGAGAACCGCAACGGCCTGGTGGTTGGTGCCGTGTGTCATCTTCCGGCACATAGGAGCCAAGGAATTTTCGGCGTATAGGAGCCAGCGAATTTCCGGCATATAGGAGCCACGGCGTTTTCGGCGTAATGGCGCCACCGGAGTTTCGGCATATAGGAGCCAGTCGGGGCAGGACGGACATCTCGAACCGAACCGGCCAATCGCTACGCTGCGGGATTTTGATCCCGTGGAGGTGGCGGTGGGCCGCAGGAGAATAGAGATGTTCCAGTATCGACAGGTGCTTGCCCGGCTGCGCCGCGGCGAGTCCGACCGCGAGATCGCCCGCGGGAAGTACATGGGTCGGCGCAAGCTGGCGGCGCTGCGCGAAGTGGCCCGGCGCGAAGGCTGGCTCGATCCGGCGGCCCCGTTGCCGGAGGACGCGGTGATCGCTGCGGCCTTGGGCGCGCCGCGGCGCGCGGCGAGCACGGTTTCCTCGCTCGAAGCGCATCGTGCCCTGATCGCCGACTGGGTCAGTCGCGGCGTGAGCGGCGTCGCGATCCACGCCGCGCTCAAGCGCAACCACGATTACACCGGCAGCTACTCGTCGGTGTATCGCATGGTGGTGGCCCTTGCCGGCAGCGCGCTGCCGGAGGCCACCATGCCGCTGCTGTTCGCGCCGGCCGACGCGGCGCAGGTCGATTTCGGCGCCGGTCCGCTGCTGGTGGACCCGGCCACCGGCCATCCGAAGCGGACCTGGGCCTTCGTGATGACGCTGTGCTTCTCGCGCCATCAGTACGTCGAGTTCGTCTGGGATCAGACCGTGGCCACCTGGCTGGGCTGTCACCGCCGCGCCTTCGAATGGTTCGGCGCGGTGCCGGCGCGACTGATCATCGACAACCCCAAGTGCGCGATTACCCGCGCCTGTCGCACCGACCCGCTGGTGCAACGCGCCTACGCCGAGTGCGCTGAAGGCTACGGCTTCAAGATCGACCCCTGTCCGCCGGCCGACCCGCAGAAGAAGGGTATCGTCGAAGCCGGCGTCAAGTACGTCAAGGGCAACTTCCTGCCGCTGCGCACGTTCCGCGATCTGGCTGATCTCAATGCCCAGGCGCAACGCTGGGTGATGGAGGAAGCCGGGCGTCGGATTCACGGCACCACCCGTGGCGTCCCACTGGACTTGTTCGGCGTCGAGCGGCCATTGCTGCGTGCGTTGCCGGCGATCGCGCCGGACCTCGGCAGCTGGCATCGGGTCGTGGTCCATCGCGATTGTCACGTTGCCCACGACCGCTGCCTCTACTCGGTGCCGTTCGCGCTGGTTGGCAAAACGTTGTGGCTGCGCATGACCGATGGCGCGGTCACCGTCTATCAGGATTACCGGCTGGTCGCCAGCCATCCCCGCCAGCGCCGGCCCGGTGCGCGCAGCACCGTCCGCGATCATCTGCCGCTGGCGGCACAACACTTCCTGCGGCACGACCATGCGTGGTGTCTGGAGCAGGCCGCCCGTGTCGGCACCGCCTGCGCCGAGCTCGTCGAATGGCTCTTGGCGGATCGGATTCTCGAACGCCTGCGCGCCGCCCAAGGCGTCCTCCGCTTGCGCGATACCTATGGCACGCCGCGACTCGAAGCCGCCTGCGCCCGCGCCCTGTTTCACGCCAGCCCGTACTACCGCACCGTCAAAACCATCCTGGTCGGCGGCTTCGACCAGCAACCACTGCCCGATCCCGCTATCACCGTGCACGCCCCGACCGCTCGCTTTGCCCGCAACGCGCAATCGCTGTTCGACCCCGACTCGCCCACCCGTCATTGATCCAAGGAGATCTGATGAATCCCGTTCCCGCGTTGACCCCACACCTCAAACAACTGCGCCTGTCCGGCATCCTCGATTCGCTGGAGGCGCGCAATCGCCAGGCCATCGAATCCAAGCTCGCCTACACCGAATTCCTCGCCCTGCTGATCGAGGATGAGGTGGCCCGCCGCGAACAGAAGAAATTCGCCACCCGTCTGCGCCGCGCCGCCTTCCGCACCAACAAGACCCTCGATCAGTTCGAGTTCGACCGGCTGCCGCAGCTCAATCGCGCACTGGTCCACGATCTGGCCGCCGGCCGCTATCTCACCGAGCGCGCTCCGGTTCTGATCGTCGGCCCTTGTGGCACCGGCAAGAGTCATCTGGCGCAGGCTCTCGGCCACAGCGCTGTCCGTCAGGGCGTCGATGTCGCCTTCGCCACCTGCGCCAATCTCACCGCCAGCCTCAACGCCGCCCGCGCCACCGGCGGCTACGAACGCAAGCTCGCCAACCTCGCCCGCGTCCCGCTGTTGATCATCGACGACTTCGGCCTCAAGCCACTGCGCCCACCGGCCGACGAAGACCTGCACGAGTTGATCGCCGAACGCTACGAGACCACGTCCACCATCGTTACCAGCAATCTCGATCTGCCGGAGTGGGACCAAGCATTTCCTGCCAATCGGCTGCTCGCGTCGGCGACCTTGGATCGGTTGCGTCACAACGCCTACTGCCTGCTACTCGACGGCACGTCCTACCGCGCCCCAAGACCGTTGCCCACTGCCAAGTCACGGCTTGCCAACACGACCAAACCCTCGCATCCTTAACCCCGCAAAGATGTCCGTTCACCCCGCCCAATGCTGGCGCCTATATGCCGGAAAAACCCGGCTCCTTTACGCCGGAAGGTGACACCGTGGTCACCCATGCCGACGGTTTCGGCGAGCGCCATGCCGCGGTCGCCATGCT
>CAYWHO010000300.1:0-2747 GCA_964458195.1 uncultured Arenimonas sp. | reverse complement strand
CGATGCAGACCGATTCGTCCGCCATCGCCACGTGCTTGAGGTTGCGGTCCACGGTCGAATGTACCGCGACCGTCTTGATGCCGAGCGCATGGCAGGCGCGCAGGATGCGCAGGGCGATTTCGCCGCGGTTGGCGATGACGATTTTGGTGAGCATGGCGCGCGCCTCAGCCGATCACGAACATCGGTTCGTCGAACTCGATCGGTTGGCCGCTTTCGACCAGGATCGCGCGCACCGTACCGGAGACGTCGGCCTCGATCGGATTGAACATCTTCATCGCTTCGATGATGCCCAGCGTGTCGCCGGCCTTCACCGTCTGGCCGATCTTCACGAAAGCCGGCGCATCGGGATTGGGCGACGCGTAGAAGGTACCGACCATGGGCGAGCGCACGGTGTGGCCGTCCGGCACGTCCTTGCCGCCGCCCTTGGCGTGCGCTTCGGCCGCGGTCGCCGCCAGGGCCGGCGTCGCGACCGGCGCGGGCCGCGCCGGTTCGGCGTGATGCACCACGGGCGCAGGCGCGGCCATGACCGGCGCATGCTTGGAGACGCGCGACAGGCGCACGGATTCCTCGCCTTCCTTGATTTCAAGTTCGGCGAGGTTGGATTTTTCGAGCAGGTCGATAAGCGCTTTGATCTTGCGAAGGTCCATGCTGGCCTCGTCTGGTTTTTGGTGAACAGTGGAAGGGATCAGCCGTGGGCGGCGGTTTCGCCGCCGTTGGCCGCGTGCCAGCGCAGTACCGCTTCTAGGGCGAAGTGGTAGCTGTCGGCGCCGAATCCGGCGATCACCGCGCGGGCCAGGTCGCTCAGGTAGCTGTGCTGGCGAAAAGGTTCGCGGGAATGCGGATTCGACAGGTGGATCTCGATGAAAGGGATGCGCACGGCCGCCAGCGCGTCGCGCAGCGCCACGCTGGTATGGGTGAAGGCGGCGGGGTTGATCAGCAGCCAGTCGGTACCGTCCTGGCGGGCGCGTTGAACGCGCTCGACCAATTCGTGCTCGGCATTCGATTGCAGGCATTCGATCTGATGGCCGGCCTCGGCGGCGCGGGCGCGCAGGCGCGCGTCGATCTCCGCCAGCGTCGTGCGGCCATAGATGCCCGGCTCGCGCTCGCCGAGCAGATTGAGATTCGGTCCATGCAGGACGAGTATCTTGGCCACCGGCCCCCTCCGTGTGGGACGGGCAGTGTGGACCAGGGGGTGGGGCTTGTCCAGACGATACCGGCGCGTTCCCGGTAGATCGCCTCTGTTTGAATATGGTTAAGCGCCGGCGCCGGACCCGATCACGGGGCGGCGGAAGCCCATTCCTGCAGTTCTTCGGGGCTGGCGAAGCTGCCGTAGCGACGTTTGAGCAGGCGGCCATCGGGCCCGATCAGCACGCTGAACGGTAACACGCCCTGGGCATTGCCCATCCGGGCCGAGCTGTCCGCCGGCCCCGGGGTTTCCAGCAAGTGGGGGAACGGGACCGGATAGTCGCGCAGGAAGCGTTCGGCGTCTTCGCGCTGGTCCAGGGCGATCCCGACGACCTGCGGTCCGATCCTGCCCTGGGTTTGGGCGTATCCGCCCAGCACCGGCATCTCTTCGCGGCAGGGGCCGCACCAACTCGCCCAGTAGTTGATGACCGTCGCCCGGCCGTTCAGCGGCAGCTGCGTCACCTGGCCTTGCAGGGCGGCGAGTTCGAACGGGGGCACGACGTCGCCGGTACCGATGCGCGTCGATCCCGCCGGCGATTTCGACGACAGCCACCAGCTCATCAACTGCTGGCCGAACTCGCTGCGCAAGAGCATGCCCGGGCCGTTGATCGCGATGCTGGCGGCCAGGCCGAGCACGCCGGCCAACAGGGCGGCGAGCACGATCAACACGGCCTGCTGCCCGCGCATGGATCAGTCTTCCGTGGCCGGCCGCGCCGGGAACACGACATACAGCGGCACGCCCGGCGCCTTGTACTGGTCGAGGAAGACGCTGATCTGCTCGTCCTGGTTGGTCCAGTCGCCGACCATGTACACGGTGCCGGTGTCGTCCAGCAGTTTGCGGAATGCATCGGTGTGCAGCACTGCCTTTTCGTTGACCTTGCAGGTGATGCACCAGTCGGCCGTCATGTCGACGAAGACCTGCTTGCCCTGGCCGCGCAGTTCCGCGAGTTTCTCCGCCGAGTACGGCACCGTGCCTTCCATCGCCGCCATGCCGGCATTCGTATTGGCCACGCGCAGCGCGCCGAACGAAACGCCGAGCGCCAGCGCGATGAACACCCAGGCCGTCGCCTTCTTCAGCATGCCATCGGCATAACGCTGGCGTTCGAACCACCACAGGCCGATCGCCAGCAACACCAGGGCCGCCAACAGCAGGGCCAGCGCATCCATGCCGCGCTGCTTGCCGAACACCCAGGCCAGCCACACTGCGGTGAGATACATCGGGAACGCCAGCCAGGACTTGAACGTATCCATCCACGCGCCCGGTTTCGGAAGGCGCGAGGCCAGCGCCGGTACGAAGCCGATCAGCAGGAAGGGCAAGGCAAGACCCAAACCCAGCGCGAGGAAGACCAGCATCGCCGGCAGCATCGGCGCGGTGAAGGCATAGCCGAGCGCCGAACCCATGAAGGGCGCAGTGCAGGGGCTGGCGACGACGACGGCGAGCACGCCGGTGAAGAAATCGCCGGCGGCGCCGGATTTTTCCGTCAGCGATTGCCCCGTGCCCGCGAGCGTGGCGCCGAATTGCCACAGCCCCGACAGGCTCAGGCCGATCGCGAACAGCAGCA
>CAYWHO010000299.1:0-2757 GCA_964458195.1 uncultured Arenimonas sp. | reverse complement strand
ACAAGCTCGACCGCCACGATCTCGATTGGCTGATTCCGCACCAGGCCAACCTGCGCATCATCGAAGCCACGGCCAAGCGCCTGGACATGCCGATGGAGCGCGTCATCGTCACCGTGCACAAGCACGGCAATACCTCCGCCGGTTCGGTGCCGCTGGCGCTGGACGAAGCCGTGCGCTCGGGCAAGGTGCAGCGCGGTCAGCTGTTGCTGCTGGAAGCCTTCGGCGGCGGCTTCACCTGGGGCTCGGCGCTGCTGCGCTACTGATCGCGGCATGGATGCGGAGCGGGTAAAACGCATCGATACCGCCGGCGTTCGCGCCTGGCGCAAACGCTACGAATACGAACCGCGGCGCTGGCGTCTCGCCTTGCTGCGCGTTTTCGTCGACCGGCTCGGCATCGAATGCCTGCGTCCGCCGGCGATGCTGCCGCCGGACGAAGCGCGGGCGACGGAAAAGGCGATGATCGCCCGGCTGCAGGGCTTCGGTTGTCGCGTTCCGCAGATCCTGGCCGAAGACGCGGACGCGATCGTCATCAGCGATCTCGGGCCGACCCTCGCCAGCGCCTGCAAACGCGAATCCGACGCGGCGGCGCGCGCGAAGCTGGTGGCCTCGGGTTTCGAAGCGCTGTCCGAACTGCACGCGCGCGGCGGCTGGTTGAACCAGGCGTTCGCGCGCAACCTCACGGTCGCCGACGGACGCATCGGTTTCATCGACCTGGACCAGGATCCGACCACCGTCATGAGCGTGCCGGCCGCGCAGGCGCGCGACCTGTTGCTTTACGTCTATTCCACCGCCCGCTTCTTCGAATCGGACCTGCGCGGCTATTCGGAACGCATCTCGCAGCAACTGGCGCACGAACCGGAACGCGTGCGGCAAACGCTCGAAGATGCGCTGCGCCGGTTGGCCTGGCTCGCCCCGCTGGCTCCCGTCTGCGGTCGCGACCTGCGCGCCCTGGCGAAACTGATCGCCCTGCGTGCGCCGGTTCCGGCCCGACGCTGGAAACTCTTCGCCGGAATCGCCGTTCTCGCCTCTGGGGCTGTCGCGGTCTGGCTTGCGCTGCGCCTGTTCGCGTAGGCGGCATCAGGCGCATGCCTGACCCTACGCCGCGGTACAGACGCCTGGCGGCCGGCGGCCTTATCATGCGCGGTCCATAAGCAGGGGGCTGCCGGTGCTCGACAATCTCGCCTTCGTCTTTCCCGGCCAGGGATCGCAGTCGCTGGGCATGCTCGGCGATCTCGCCAATGCGCACCCGCAGGTGCGCGCGGCGTTCGATGAAGCCTCCGCCGGCTGCGACGCCGACCTGTGGACGATCTCGCAGCAGGGCCCGGAAGAACAGCTCAATCGGACCGAATTCACCCAGCCGGCCTTGCTGGCCGCCGGTATCGGCGCCTGGCGCGCCTGGATCGCCGCGGGCGGCGCGCAACCCGCCCGTTTCGCCGGGCACAGCCTGGGCGAGTACAGCGCCCTGGTCGCGGCCGGCGCGATTTCGCTGGCCGATGGCGCGCGCCTGGTGCGCGAGCGCGGTCGCCTGATGCAGGCCGCCGTTCCCGCCGGCACCGGCGCGATGGCCGCCGTGCTCGGCGCGGAGGACGCGATGGTCGCGGAGGTCTGCGCGCAGGTCTCTGGCGAGGAAGTCGTCGTGCCCGCCAACTACAACTCGCCGGGCCAGATCGTCATCGGCGGTCACGCGGCGGCGGTCGATCGCGCCCTGGCCGAACTCGCCGCACGCGGCGTACGCAAGGCGGTCAAGCTCGCGGTCAGCGTACCCTCGCATACGCCGCTGATGCGCGATGCCGCGCGCCAACTCGGCGAAGTGATGGCGGGAATGCAATGGCGCATGCCCGATCGTCCGGTGGTGCAGAACGCCGATGCCGGCGTGCAAGCTTCGGTCGAAGCGATCCGCGACGCACTGGTGCGGCAGCTGTACCTGCCGGTGCGCTGGACCGAATGCGTGCAGGCGCTGGCAGCGTCGGGTTCGACCCGTTTCGTCGAATGCGGCCCGGGCAAGGTGCTGGCCGGCCTGGTCAAGCGCATCGACAAGTCGCTCGACGCGCGCGCGATCGGCGCGCCCGTCGATTTCGACGCCGCCCTGGCCGAGTTGCGCTGAGCACGGTCTGACGCGGCCAAGGCCGCAACTACGGAACACCAAAGGAACACGAGCATGAGCAGCGAATTCAACGGCGAAATCGTCCTGGTCACCGGCGCCAGCCGCGGTATCGGTGCCGCCATCGCCGATACGTTGGCGTCTCGCGGCGCCAAGGTCATCGGCACGGCAACGAGCGAAAGCGGTGCGCAGGCCATCACCGATCGCATGGCCGCCTGGGGCGGCGTCGGCCGCATGCTCAACGTCACCGACGCCGGCGCGATCGATGCGCTGGTGGACGCCATCGCCAAAGAGTTCGGACCGATCTCCGTGCTGGTGAACAACGCCGGCATCACCCGCGACAACCTGCTGATGCGCATGAAAGACGAGGACTGGAACGCCATCCTCGATACCAACCTCAGCTCGGTGTACCGCACGTCGAAAGCGGTGATGCGCGGCATGATGAAGGCGCGCAAAGGCCGCATCGTCAACATCGCCTCGGTCATCGGCGTCACCGGCAACGCCGGCCAGGCCAACTACGCGGCGGCCAAGGCCGGCATCATCGCCTTCAGCAAGTCGCTGGCGAAGGAAATCGGCAGCCGCGGCGTGACCGTGAACGTCGTCGCCCCGGGCTTCATCGAGACCGACATGACGCGCGACCTGCCGGAGGACGCCAA
>CAYWHO010000298.1:1459-2764 GCA_964458195.1 uncultured Arenimonas sp. | reverse complement strand
CGCGGGCCTGGCCGGGAATCCGCCGGATCAGGCCGGCCTGTTCGAGGATGTCGAGATGGTACTGCGCTGCGCGCACGCCCCGGAACCCGAGCGCGTTGGCGATTTCGGTCTGCGAAGGAGGAACCCCTTCCGACTCGATATGGGCGGCCACGAAATCCAGGATGGCCTGCTGCGTATCCGATACCTTCATGACCTGCCCTCAGTCCGCGTTGTTAGTAGTAATACTACTAACGATCGGGCGGCGCAAGCCTCAGGCGATCTTCAGCAGCCCGAGCAGGGAGGCCGCAACGGTCTGGCGGCGCACGGCTTCGCGGTCGCCCGGGAAGTGGAAGACCTGAGCCAGCGGGTACCCGCCGCGCCGTTTCCAGGCGATCCAGACCGTACCGACCGGCTTGTCGGGCATGCCGCCGGAGGGGCCGGCGATACCGGTCACGGCGACCGCCACGCCGGCACCGGAGGTCACCAAGGCGCCGGACACCATTTCCAGCACGGTTTCGCGGCTGACGGCGCCATGCTGCATCAGGGTCTCCGGCCGTACGCCCAACAGTGCCTGCTTGGCTTCGTAGCTGTATGCGGCCATGCCGCTGTCGAACCAGTCGGAGCAACCCGGGATGTCGGTGATCATTTTCGCGATCCAGCCGCCGGTGCAGCTTTCCGCCGTGCACAAGGTCTGACGTTTCTGCCGGAGGGATTCGCCGACCTGCTCGGCCAACCGGTGCAAAGTCGTATCGTCGTGGTCGGCCGTCGCCAGCGCGGAGAGTTCGTCCATGCCGGCTAGACTATAGGGCCGCGTCCCAGCCTGTCACGATGTCGTCCAGCGATTCCGCCCAGCACACTCCCCTGATGAAGCAGTTCTTCGCCGCCAAGGCGGAGCATCCGGACATCCTGCTGCTGTTCCGCATGGGCGATTTCTACGAGCTGTTCTACGACGATGCGCGCAAGGCCGCGCGCCTGCTCGACATTACCTTGACGCAGCGTGGCGCATCGGCGGGTCAGCCGATCCCGATGGCCGGGGTGCCGGTTCACGCAGTGGAAGGCTATCTGGCGCGACTGGTCGCCCTCGGCGAATCGGTGGCGATCTGCGAACAGATCGGAGATCCCGCGCTGGCCAAGGGCCTGGTGGAACGCAAGGTCGTTCGCATCGTCACGCCCGGTACCGTCACCGACGAGGCGCTGCTCGACGAACGGCGCGAGACCCTGCTGCTGTCGATCGCCCGCGGCAAGAACGGTTTCGGCATGGCTTGGGCGGATCTCGCCGCCGGACGCTTCCTCGTCAACGAGGTCGCGAACGAAGACGCGCTGGCG
>CAYWHO010000298.1:0-1359 GCA_964458195.1 uncultured Arenimonas sp. | reverse complement strand
GAAGACGCCGATGAAGCCATCGCCTTGAACGCGGCCACGCGCCGCCATCTCGAACTCGACACGCGCACGGACGGCCGCACCGAACACACGTTGCTGGGCGTGCTCGATTCCAGCGTCACCCCCATGGGCGGGCGCCTGCTGCGGCGATGGCTGAACCGGCCGCTGCGCGATCGCGCCGTCATCGGCCAGCGGCACCATGCGGTGCAGACATTGATCGACCACGACGACAACGCCCGGGCACTGCGCGAAGCCTTTCGCGGCATCGGCGACATCGAACGCATCCTCGCACGCGTGGCCCTGCGCTCGGCCCGGCCGCGCGATCTGTCCACCTTGCGCGATGCCCTGCTCTCGCTCCCGGCGACCCGACTGCAATTGGCGGCGATGGACTCGCCGCGCCTGCTGGCGCTGTCCGACGAGCTCGGCGAACACGGCGACAACGCCGATCTGCTGCGCCGGGCGCTGAACGAGCAACCGCCGGTGCTGCTGCGCGACGGCGGAGTAATCGCGCCGGGATTCGATGCCGAGCTCGACGAGCTGCGCCTGCTGTCGGAAAACGCCGATCAGTTCCTGGTCGATCTCGAAGCGCGCGAAAAAGCTGCCACCGGAATACCGACGCTCAAGGTCGGCTACAACCGCGTGCACGGCTATTACATCGAGATCAGCAAGGGGCAGTCCGATCGTGCACCGCCCCATTACACGCGGCGCCAGACGCTGACCGGCGCCGAACGCTACATCACCGAGGAGCTGAAGTCCTTCGAGGACAAGGTGCTGTCGGCGCGCGAGCGCTCGCTGGCGCGCGAGCGCCAACTCTATGAAAGCTTGCTCGACGTATTGAACCTGCGCCTGGAAGCGCTCAAGCGCTGCGCACTCGCCTTGTCGGAAATCGACGTACTTGCCTGCTTCGCGCAACGAGCCCAGGCGCTGGACTGGTCGCGGCCGCTACTGGGCGATGCACCGGGCATCCGTATCGAGCGCGGTCGCCATCCGGTGGTCGAGGCGGTGCGCAGCGAGCCGTTCGAACCCAATGACCTGCAGCTCCATCCCGATCGCCGCATGCTGATCATCACCGGCCCGAACATGGGCGGCAAGTCGACCTACATGCGGCAGAACGCGCTGATCGTGTTGCTCGCGCACATCGGCAGTTTCGTGCCGGCGGCCAGCGCCGAAATCGGACCGATCGACCGGATACTCACGCGCATCGGCGCAGGCGACGACCTCGCCCGCGGCCAATCGACCTTCATGGTGGAGATGAGCGAAACCAGCTACATCCTGCATCACGCGACCGAACGCTCGCTGGTGCTGATGGACGAGATCGGCCGCGGCACCTCGACCTACGATGGCCTGGCGCTGGCCGAGGCC
>CAYWHO010000297.1:0-2782 GCA_964458195.1 uncultured Arenimonas sp. | reverse complement strand
TGAAGTTGTCGGTCAGGTAGCCGGTGTACTTCAGCGACCAGCTGGTGCCGCCGTTTTCATCGCGGGTGGTGCCCAGGAAGCCGGTGCGCTGCAGCGCGAGGTTGGCCGGCAGGTCCTGCTGGTTGGAAGCCGGGGTGCCGAACGGCGGGTACGGATCCTGATAGCCACCCGGGGTGCCGTTGTAGCCGTTGCCGGCGTTCGAAGCGGTACCGTTGATCGGGCCGCGGTTCGAGACGCTCAGTGCCGCCACGGCGTTGGAATAGACGTCGGTCTCCTGCTTGATCTTGTCGGAGAACGCGGTCAGTTCCAGCGTGTGGCTGTCGTTGATGTTCCAGTCCATCTTCAACAGCCAAGTCGGCGTGCGCTGCTGGAGCGTGACGCTGCTGGAACCGAAGATGCTGCCGTAGGTGTCGGCGCCGTTGACCCAGCTGTAGCTCAGCAGGGCATAGGCGAACAGGTGATCCTTGACCAGGGCGCCGCTGGCCCAGACCGCCGCATTGGTGGCGGTGCCGGCCGAGTCCTTGCTGTTGTCGGACACGAGGCGCTTGCCGTCCGGATAGCGCGGGTCGTTGTAATAGACGTTCGGGTTGTGGCCGCGCAGCGATTCCGGGGTGTAGAAGATGTTGCCGCCCGCGTGGAAATCGTTGGTACCGCGCTTGGTCACGATGTTGATCACGCCGCCGGTCATACGACCGAATTCGGCGCCGTAACCACCCGTCTTGATCTGCTGCTCAGCGATCGCTTCGAAGGGGATCTGGGCGAAGTTGAGGTTCTTGAACGAGTTGGTGATGTTGAAGCCGTTGACGAAGTAGCCGTTCTCGGACACCGCGCCGCCACCGAAGGAGGCCAGGTTGCCGAACGCCGCGTCGCCGCGCACCGTGCCCGGAGCCAGCAGGGCGACGTTGGTGATGTTGCGCGCGACCGGGACCTTGGCGATCTGCTCGGCCGTCAGGATCGTGGTCGATTCGACCGACGAAACGTCGATGGCGTTGATGACGCCGCCGCCTTCCACTTCAACGACAGCCAGGTCGGCCGTTTGACCGATGCTGACCTTGACGGTACGGGTGGTGCCGCCGGCGGTGACCTTGTAGTCGCCGATCGGCAGGTTACCGACGCGGTAGTTGCCATTGGCGTCGGCCGTGATTTCACGGCGGAAGCCGGTGGCTTCGTTTTCGATGACGACCGTAGCGCCGGCCGTGGTCGAACCGGAGATGTTACCGGTCGAGTTCGACTGCGCGTAGGCGCCGCCGACGAAGCACATACCGAGCGCGACGCTCAGTGCGGTCCGCTGCAGACCTTTATTGATGACCTTGTAAGCCATTTGTTAACCCTCATTAGGGACGATGGAACGGAAAAGAGACGTCAACGCACAGGGCATGACGGGCCGAATATAACATGGAACGAATCTTTAACAATATAGAGCTGAGTCACTAAACGGAGGTCCGGAAGGGCCTCGCAGCCAGGGTCATCCGTCGCCGGATAATCCTTCCAAGTCATGGACTTAGCGAACCCACAGGCATCACCCCGGCCCGCCCCGCGGGAGCAGGCGAATGGGCAGGGAAGCTGCCCTGCTCCCGGCGATCTCCGCTGGCGGAGGCCTGGCCGCAGACGGTCCCGACACAGGGGCGAACGCATCCCGGGAAGGGACGAAGCGCAGAACGAAAAACGAACAAACGATTCGCGTGAGCAAGGCGTCGAACGAAAAACGAATACTTCGGATCGCGATCGTCGTGGACCGAAAGACTTCGCTGCGCCCGGTTTCGACAGCAAGAAAGGACAAGGGCGCCCGGAGGCGCCCTTGTGTTGAACCCGTGAAACGAACCGGTCAGGCGAGCTGGGCGGTGATCTTCTGCAGCTCGGCCTTCAATGCCGCCGGCGTGCGGTCGCCGAAGCCGTTGAAGTAGTCGCCGATGTTTTCCATCACGTCATACCAGCCCTCGCGGTCGACGTACAGGAGCTCGTCCACCGCCGCGGCATCGAGCCCCAGTCCGTTCGTGTTGAGATCTTCCGCTTTCGGCAGGTTGCCGATCGGCGTCGCTACCGCGTCGGCGGTGCCCTCCACCCGCTTGAGCATCCACTCGATCACGCGCAGGTTGTCGCCGAAGCCCGGCCACAGGAACTTGCCGTCGGCGCCCTTGCGGAACCAGTTGACGTGGAAGATCTTCGGCAAGCGCGCGCCCGGTTTGTCGAACGACAGCCAGTGGGCGAAATAGTCGGCGAAGTTGTAGCCGCAGAACGGTTTCATCGCCATCGAATCGCGCCGCACGATGCCGACGGCGCCGGTGGCGGCGGCGGTGGTCTCCGACGCCATCGACGCACCGACCAGCACGCCATGCGTCCAGTCGCGCGCCTCGAACACCAGCGGTACCAGGGATTCGCGCCGGCCGCCGAACACGATCGCCGACAGCGGCACGCCCTGCGGATCCTCGGCCTTCGCGGTGTAGCTCGGGCACTGTTTCGCCGACACGGTGAAACGCGAATTCGGATGCGCGGCCGGGCCGTTCTTCGGATCGTAGTCGCGACCTTGCCAGTCCTTGACCGGCACGCCGTCCGGCAGGCCTTCCCACCAGGGCTGGTTGTCGGCGGTGACGCCGACATTGGTGAAGATCGCGTCCTGGTTGAGCATGGCCAGCGCGTTGGCGTTGGTCTTGGCGCTCGTGCCCGGTGCGACGCCGAAATAGCCGGCTTCCGGATTGATCGCGTACAAACGACCGTCAGCGCCCGGGCGCATCCAGCAGATGTCGTCGCCGACCGTCCACACCTTCCAGCCGTCGCGGCGGTA
>CAYWHO010000296.1:0-2783 GCA_964458195.1 uncultured Arenimonas sp. | reverse complement strand
GGCAACCGCCGAGACCGGCCACCGCGCTGTCGACGACGGCGACGCCCAGTTCCAGCGCGGCGAAAATATTGGCGAGCGCCTGCCCGTAGGTGTCGTGGAAATGCACCGCGAGCATGTCGAGCGCCACGCGCGCGGCGACCGTCTCGATCATCGCCCGCGCCGCGCCGGGCGTGCCGACGCCGATGGTGTCGCCGAGCGAAATCTCGTAACAGCCCAGCGCATGCAGGCGCGAGGCAACCCGAACGACGTCATCGACCGCGACTTCGCCCTGGTAGGGGCAGCCGAGCACGGTGGAGACATAACCCCGCACTTTCACGCCGTCGGCTCGGGCCTGTTCCATCACCGGGCGGAAACGTTCGATGCTTTCGTCGATGCCGGCATTGATGTTCTTGCGGTTGAAGGCTTCCGAAGCGGCCGTGAACACCGCGATTTCCTCGGCGCCGACGGCGCGGGCGCGCTCATAACCCTGCAGGTTCGGCACCAGCACCGGATAGGACACGCCGGGCTTGCGCCGGATGGCGGAGAAGACGTCGGCCGCATCGGCCAGTTGCGGCACCCAGCGCGGACTGACGAAACTCGTGGCCTCGACGGTGCGGAAGCCGCAGTCGGCGAGTTTTTCGATCAGTGCGATCTTGTCGGCGGTGGCGACCATCGCCTTTTCGTTCTGCAGCCCGTCGCGCGGGCCGACTTCGACGATGCGGACCGCCGGGTTCATCGCTTTTTCTTCGTCGTGGCCCGGCGCAGAACGCCCTTGTCGCCATCGAAGAAGCCGGCTTCGCGCAGGGCGGCCGGATCGACCGGCGCCAGCAGGCGGTTGGTCAGGCTGTTCTCGGTCTTGTGCGTTTCGCCGCGGATCTTGCCGTCGACGATGCGATGCGCGACGGCGCGATCGTCCGGCAGCTCGAGCGTCAGCGTGTCGTTGGTAATGGCGTAGCGCAGCAGGTAGATGTCGCCGCTGGGCGCCGCCGTGTCCTTGATCTCGAAACGTTGCTTGGCCCAGTCGGCATCGACCCACAGATAACGTGCCTCGCCATCGCGACCCATGCGCAACTGCGTCGGCAGGCCTTCCTTGCGGCCGGACTTTTCGTTCTCGACGAAGAGCAACTGGCATTGCGCATCGATGCGCAGCTCGACCTCGCCATCGTCCTTGCCGTCGGACTTTTCATCGACCGACAGCCAGGTGCCGGCGAGCGCCGGATCGCAGCCGGCATCGGCCACCGGCGAAGCCTGGAAACTGGTGGCCTCGCAGCCGGCGAGCAAGAGGCAGGAAACGAGGGCGAACGTTCTCATGGCGAGTCCTCCAGTCGGATCAACACCGCATCGGCTTCGACGAAATCGCCGGCCTTGGCCTGCACCGAAGCAATGGTGCCGGCGCGCGGCGATTTCAACGACAGCTCCATCTTCATCGCTTCCATCACGCCGAGTTCCTGGCCTGCTTCGACCGGGTCGCCGGCGTTCACCTTCAGCAGCACGATGCGCCCCGGCATCGGCGCGAGGACGCGATCGTCGGTTTTGCCGTCGGCGTCGGCCTCGAAGCGGAATGCCGGCACGCGTTCCAGGCGCAGGCGCAGGTCGCCGTCGTGCAGGAAGACGCCGTGGGCGTCGGCGCGCGCGCGCAGCCTGATCGCCTGGCCGTCGAGCGTGGCGCTGAGCCAACCGGCCTGCAGGCGGGCGTTGCGGATTTCCTGGCCGCGGCCTTCGTGGTCGATCCGGTAGTCGCCTTGGCTGCCGTGCGCGCGCACTTCGACACGGGTACCGCGATGCTGGAAGCAGAGCAGGCGCTCGCCGGCATGGCCGAGGCGCCAGCCGTCGGCGATCGCCCAGGGCGAATGCGGGTCGCTGCTGCGCGCGGCGGCCGCATGCGTGGCCGCTTCGTCGAAAAGCAGGGCGGCGGCGGTAGCCAGGGCCAGCGACGTCGGTTCCAGCAAACGCAGCACCGGCATCACGTCGTCGAGATGCTTGTCGAGGTAGCTGGTATCGATACGCGCTTCGGTGAACACCGGATGGCGCACCAGTTTCTCGAGGAATTCGATGTTCGACTTCGGGCCGGCGATTTCGCATTCGGCCAGCGCGTCGCGCAGCCGGGCAAGGGCGCGCGGACGATCGGCGTCCCAGACGATGAGCTTGGCGATCATCGGATCGTAGAAGATCGTGACGTTGTCGCCTTCGACCACGCCGCCGTCCAGGCGCACGTGTTCGTTCGCCGCCGGCAGGCGCAGTTTGTCCAGTCGGCCGGAACCGGGCAGGAAACCTTGCTCCGGGTCTTCGGCGTACAAGCGCACCTCGATGGCGTGGCCGTTTCGCTGCACCTGGTCCTGCGTGAGCGGCAGCGGCTCGCCGGCGGCGATCCGCAACTGCCATTCGACCAGGTCGGTGCCGGTCACCAACTCGGTCACCGGATGTTCGACCTGCAGGCGCGTGTTGATTTCCATGAAATAGAAACCGGCGCTGCTTGCGTCGACGATGAACTCCACCGTGCCGGCGTTGACGTAGTCGATCGCCTGCGCGGCCTTGACCGCGGCTTCGCCCATGCGCGCGCGCAGCTCCGGCGTCAGGAAGGGCGAGGGCGATTCCTCGATCACCTTCTGGTAGCGGCGCTGGGCCGAACACTCGCGTTCGCCGAGATGGATCGTGTGGCCGTGAGTGTCGGCGAAAACCTGGATCTCGATATGGCGCGGTTGGTCGATATAGCGCTCGAGCAGCACGCGATCGCGGCCGAAGGCATTGCGCGCCTCGCGCTGGCAGGATTCGAGCGCGGAAGGAAAATCGCCTGTCGCACGCAC
>CAYWHO010000295.1:0-2784 GCA_964458195.1 uncultured Arenimonas sp. | reverse complement strand
CTGTGGTGCGTCAACATCGGCTATGGGCGGCCGGAGCTGGGTGCGGTGGCGGCGAAGCAGATGACCGAGCTCGCCTACTACAACAGCTTCTTCCAGTGCACCACCGAGCCGACGATCAAGCTCGCCGCCAAGCTGGCCGAGCTGACGCCTTACGATCTGAATCACGCCTTCTTCGCCAACTCGGGCTCCGAGGCAAACGACACCATCCTGCGCATGGTGCGGCACTTCTGGGCGGTGCAGGACCAGCCGCAGAAGAACATCTTCATCGGCCGCCACAACGGCTACCACGGCTCCACGGTGGCCGGCGCGAGCCTCGGCGGCATGAAGGGCATGCACGGCCAGGGCGGGCTGCCGATTCCGGACATCCACCACATCGACCCGCCGTTCTGGTTCGCCGACGGCGGCGATCTGGACGAGGAGGAATACGGACGGGTCTGCGCGCAGCGCCTGGAAGACAAGATCCTCGAGCTCGGGCCCGATCGCGTTGCCGCCTTCATCGGCGAACCGATCATGGGCGCCATCGGCGTCTATATCCCGCCGAAGAACTACTGGAAGGAAATCGAGAAGATCTGCCGCAAGTACGACGTATTGCTGGTGGCCGACGAAGTCATCTGCGGTTTCGGCCGCACCGGCGAATGGTTCGCCTCGCAGTACTTCGGTTTCCAGCCGGACATCATGACCCTGGCCAAGGGCATCACGTCGGGTTACATCCCGCTGGGCGCGGTGATGTTCAACGACCGCGTCGCCAAGGTCCTGGCCGAGCGCGGCGGCGAGCTGGCGCACGGCTATACGTATTCCGGACACCCGGTCTGCACCGCGGTCGCGCTGGAGAACATCCGCATCCTGGAAGAGGAGCGAATCGTCGAGCGTTGCCGCACCGACATCGGGCCCTACCTGGCGCAGCGCTGGAACGAGTTGGGCGAACACCCGCTGGTGGGCGAGGCGCGCATCGCCGGCATGGTCGGTGCGCTGGAACTGGTGCCGGCCAAGCCGGAACGCCGCTTCTTCGACGAACGCGGCAAGGTGGGTGTAATCTGCCGGGACATCGCCCTGCGGAACGGCCTGATCCTGCGCGCCACCAACGATTCCATGTTGTTGTCGCCGCCGTTGATCCTCAGCAGGGAACAGGTGGACGAATTGTTCGAAAAGGCCTGGAAGTCGCTGAATCAAACCGCGGCGGCGCTGGGCAGGTAGGCAAGGCAGGGGAAGGACCGCCGCGGCGCCCGCGCGCCGCGCACAACCAACGAAGACGCCCATCGGGCCATGTGGAGGAAGCGATGAAGCTGCGAATCCTGGGAACAATGATCGCCGCCAGCCTGCTGGCTGCCTGCGGAGGCAAGGACGGGGACGAGGGCAAGGCCGGAGACGGCAAGAAGGCCGGCGGCGACAAGGTCGTCAACGTCATCAACTGGTCCGACTACATCGCCGAGGACACCAACGACAACTTCGAGAAGGCCACCGGCACCAAGGTGGTTTACGACGTGTTCGACAGCAACGAGGTGCTCGAGACCAAGCTGCTCGCCGGTTCCAGCGGTTACGACGTGGTCGTTCCGTCGTCGGATTTCCTCGGCCGGCAAATCAAGGCCGGCGTGTTCCATCCGCTGGACAAGAGCAAGATCCCGAACTACGCCAATCTCGATCCGGAGATCATGAAGCGCCTGGAGAATCTCGACCCGGGCAACCAGTACGGCATTCCGTACATGATCGGCACCACCGGCATCGGCTACAACGTCGACAAGCTCACCGCGGCGTTCGGCAGCACCGATATCGCCAACAGCCTCGACCTCATCTTCAAGCCCGAAAACATCTCGAAGATGAAGGATTGCGGCGTGACGGTGCTCGATGCGCCGGTGGACATCATCAAGATCGCGCTGCACTACCTCGGCGAGGATCCGAACAGCGAAGATCCGAAGGTGATCGAGAAGGCGATGCCGTTGCTGAAATCGATCCGCCCCTACATCACCACCTTCCACTCTTCCTCCTACATCGACGCGCTGGCCAACGGCGACACCTGCCTGGTGCTGGCCTGGTCGGGCGACATCATCCAGGCGCGCGACCGCGCCAAGGAATCCGGCAACGGCGTCAACATCGCCTACTCGATCCCGAAGGAAGGCGCGCCGCAATGGTTCGACATGCTGGCGATTCCGAAGGACGCCAAGCATCTGGACGAAGCGCACGCCTACATCAACTACTTGCTCGACCCCAAGGTGATGGCCAACAACTCCAACTTCATCAGCTACCCGAACGCGATTCCCGCGACCCGGCCGCTGATCGATCCGGACGTTCTGGCCGACCCGACCTTGTACCCGCCGCCGGAAGTCGCGGCCAAGCTGTGGACCTTCAAGATCTCTTCGCCGCAGGCAGCCGAGCAGTACACGCGGATGTGGACCGACCTGAAGACGGGTCGTTGACCTTCGGCCCACGCGCGCGACGGGCTCACCACGGGGACCATGATGGCTAGCGAGCAGATCGGCAGCGGGCAGGGCGGCAACGGCAAGGATGCGGAGGCTTATCTCCGCATCGTCGACGTTCGCAAGGAATTCGACGGTTTCGTCGCGGTGGAGGACACCAACCTCGCCATCCGCAAGGGCGAAATCTTCGCCCTGCTGGGCGGTTCCGGTTGCGGCAAGTCCACCCTGCTGCGCTGCCTGGCCGGCTTCGAGCGCCCGACTTCGGGAAAGATCTACCTCGACGGGCAACTGATGAACGATCTGCCGCCGTACGAGCGCCCGATCAACATGATGTTCCAGTCGTACGCGCTGTTCCCGCACATGACCGTGGCGC
>CAYWHO010000294.1:0-2794 GCA_964458195.1 uncultured Arenimonas sp. | reverse complement strand
TGCGCCTGCGGGAGTTCGGTTTCGACGATGACGCCGCCTACGCCATCGACCTGCATGGCAGCGGTACCGGCGGCCGTTCGCAATGGCAGGGCAGGCTGCAACGCGACGATTTCTCCGTTCGCGTCCTGCCCTCGCGCTTGCGCCTGGAAAAAGGCGTCGTGTCCTTCGAACCGATGATGCTGGAACTGGCGCAGGGACCCGTGCGCATCGATGGGCGACTGCAGCTGGAAGGCGCAGCCCCGCGCGTGGACCTGCGCCTGCGCAGCGATCGCCTGCATTTCGAATCGAACGGCGAAAACGCCATGGCGGTGGACGCCGGCGCCGACCTGCAGGTCGGCGGGCTGCTGGAAGATTGGAATTTGCGTGGCAGTGCGCAGCTGCATCGCGACGGCCAGACGGCGACGCTGACGCTGGAGGGCCGCGGCGATCGCGAACGATTGAACCTGTCCACGCTGAAGGCGCAAACGCCGAACGGTCGCCTCGACGGCAAGGGCCGCCTGCAATGGACGCCGACGCTGTCCGGATCGCTCGACGCGAAGCTCGCCGGGTTCGATCCGGGTTATTTCCTTCCCGACTATCCCGGTGCCGTGAGCGGCGACCTTTCCTTGCAAGGCGAACGCCTGGACGAATCGCGCTGGCGTGGCCAGGGCACGGCGAACGCACTGCGCGGCCAACTACGCGGGCGTGCCTTGGCGGGCGAAGGCCGCTTCGCCTGGAATGGCGATGCCGGCGATGGCGAGGCGCGGCTTAGCCTCGGCAACAGCCGCATCGATGCGCGCGGGCGTTTCGGCGCAAGGCTCGACCTGCGCGCGAATTTCTCGCCGCTGGACCTGTCCGATCTGTTCGCGAATGCCGGCGGTCGACTGCAAGGCCATGTCGACGTGCAGGGCACGCGCCAGCAGCCCTCGTATCGCGCCGACCTGCAGGGCAACGGCCTGCGTTGGGGCGACGACAAAGCCGAGCGACTGAGTGTGCAAGGCGAGTTGCCGGCGCGCGGTGCGCAGGGCCAGCTGAACCTGTTCGCCGAAAACCTGCAATGGAGCGGCCAGTCTTTCGAGCGCGTGGACCTGCGCCTGGCCGGCAGCGTCGCGAAACTGCAGCTCCGTGCCGACGTGGTCGGCGAACCGGGTCGTTTGCAGATCGCGGGTGGCGCCGAAGGCGAAGGCTGGAATCGTCGCGGGTCTGTGCAATCGCTGCATCTCGTGCCGACGATGGGACCGGACTGGACCTTGCGCGCGCCGGCGGATTATCTCTGGCAGAACGGCGCCCTCTCGCTGTCGCCTGCCTGCTTGCGCGCGGGGCAGCCCGGCGGCGAGATCTGCGCGCAGTCCGACGGCAACCGCGCGCGCGTCGATGGCGAACGCCTGCCCCTGGCCTTGCTGCAACCCTGGCTCGATCGCAACCAGGCCGGTTTCATGCCTTTCGGCGAACTGTCCTTGCAAGGCGAGTTCGCGCGCACTGGTGGCGCTTGGGGCGGACGCGCGACGGTCCGTTCCGGTGCCGGCGGACTGCGCATCGATCCGCGCTCGCCGCGCGAGATCGCCGCCTATCGCGACCTGGCGCTCGATGCCGAACTGCGCGGCGGCGAAGCGAACCTGTCGCTGTCCGCGGCGCTGGCGCAGGAGGGCCATCTGCGCGGACGATTGCGTACCGGCCTTGCGTCGGATTCGGCCTTGTCGGGCGAGCTCGATCTCGACATGCGCGACATCAGCTGGCTCGAATTGTTCTCGATCGATCTCGCCAGCCCGACCGGACGATTGTCGGGCCAGCTGCAGTTCGGCGGCCGGCGCGATGCGCCGGTACTCAGCGGCGAAGCGCGCCTGGCCAATTTCGCCGGCGAACTGCCGGCGCTCGGCGTGACGATGACGCAGGGCGAATTCGTGTTGCGCGGCGCGGCCGACGGACAAACGCGATTGACCGGCCATGTGATGTCGGGCCAGGGGCAGTTGAACGTGGACGGATCGCTCGACCTGTCGCGGCAGGACAGTCCGCTGCGCCTGAAACTGCGGGGCGAGAACATCACGATCGCCGACACGCCCGATCTCGAAGCGGTGGTCGGTTCCGATCTCGACCTGGCCTACGAAAAAGACGTGTTGACCCTGCGCGGCAGCGTGACGGTGCCGCGCGCCCGCGTCGAGCTCGAACGCCTCGACAGCAGTGTCGATCCTTCGCCCGACGTGGTCGTGCTCGATCCGCGCCGCACGCCGAGCCTCGATCGTTTTCAGGTCGACAGCGATCTCGACATCCGCCTCGGCAACGACGTGCGCCTGCGCGGCTTCGGCCTGGACGGTCGCCTGGGAGGCAGCCTGCGCCTGCGCGATCGGCCGGGACACAGCGCCACCGCCAACGGCACCCTGACGGTGCGCGGCAAGTACGCGGCCTACGGGCAGAGCCTGACGATCACGCAAGGCCGCCTCGGTTATGCCAACGCGGCCTTCGACAATCCCGTGCTCGATATCCGCGCCGAACGCGAGTTCGACGAAGTCACCGCCGGCGTGCGCGTGCGCGGCACCGCGCTGGCGCCGGAAACGACGGTGTATTCGAACCCGGCCCTGCCGCCCAGCGAAGCCCTGGCCTGGCTGGTGCTCGGTCGTCCCTTGTCCACCGCCAGCGGCAGCGAAGCGCAATCGCTGAATGCGAGTGCGCTGGCGCTGAGCGCCGGCAGCAACCTGCTGGCGCAACGGCTGGGCACGCGCCTGGGCCTGGACGAAGCGGGCATCAGCGAAAGTCGCGCGCTCGGCGGTTCGACCCTGTCCATCGGCAAGCGCATCTCGCCGCGACTTTTCGTCAGCTA
>CAYWHO010000293.1:0-2796 GCA_964458195.1 uncultured Arenimonas sp. | reverse complement strand
ACCGCCGATACCGAAGAAGAGAATCGCTTCCTGGCGGAACTGGCGACGCAACTGCAGCTGAGTGCGGACGCGCAGCGCGAGATTCGCCAGCAACTCGGACTCTGATTTATTCCGCGGACTCGACGTCGCACGTCAGCGCGTGCGCGGACCACCGCAGCCATTCGCAGCAAGGAGACAGCGATGCACCAGTGGTACTTCAGCTACAACGGACAACAACAGGGCCCGTTCGACAATGCCGGCGCGATCGCGCAAGCGGCCAGGAACCCGAACGGCCACGTCTGGCGCCAGGGTTTCGCCGAATGGATGCCGATTTCGGCCTGCGCGGAGCTGCGCGCTGAAGGCGCACCGGGCGCGATGACCGCGCCGCCACCGCCGGCGGCGAGCGGGCAACGCAGCGACGTCATCGACTACCGCATCTACGGAGAGGACATGCAGTTCGTCGAGATCGAACTCGATCCGGGCGAAAGCGCCGTCGCCGAAGCCGGTTCGCTGATGTACAAGGACGCCGTGATCAACATGGAAACCGTGTTCGGCGACGGTTCGAAATCCCAGGGCGGCGGCTTCATGGACAAGCTGGTCGGCGCCGGCAAGCGCCTGATCACCGGCGAAAGCCTGTTCACGACGATGTTCTCGCACGCCGGCGGCAGCGGCAAGGCGCGCGTCGCTTTCGCCGCGCCCTACCCCGGCACCATCGTGCCGATGACGCTGGGCAACTACGGCGGCCGCATCATCTGCCAGAAGGACAGCTTCCTGTGCGCGGCGCGCGGCGTGTCGATCGGACTGTTCTTCCAGAAGAAGATCCTGACCGCGCTGTTCGGCGGCGAAGGCTTCATCATGCAGAAGCTCGAGGGCGACGGGCAGGTGTTCATCCACGCCGGCGGCACCATCGTCGAGCGCGAACTCGCCGCTGGCGAGCGCCTCGACGTCGATACCGGTTGCGTCGTCGCGATGACCAGCACGGTGAACTTCGACATCAAATCGGTCGGCAGCGTGAAGTCGGCGCTGTTCGGCGGCGAAGGCGTCTTCCTGGCCACGCTGACCGGACCGGGCAAGGTCTGGATCCAGTCGCTGCCGTTCTCCCGCCTCGCCGGCCGCATGTGGAGCGCGATGCCGCGGCAGGGCGGTGGCCGCGACGAAGGCTCGGTGCTCGGCGGGCTCGGCCGCTTGATCGACGGCGACAACGGCTTCTGAGCCGGAATCGCCGGCAAGGAATGCCAAGGTGACGGGCATGGCGTTTTCCTGCACGCCGGCGTGCGAATCCGACGCGCCGGCGATGGCGGCGCTGATGCATGCCGTGGTGAAACGCTTCCTGTTGCCGGCCATGGACGAGGCGGCCGGCGCCGCCTTCCTGCAAGGGCATGGCGCCGGCGATTTCGCCGATGCCATGCGCGACGGCGCCTTCTTCTTCAAGGCCGAAACCGACGGCTGCGTGATCGGAATGATCGGCGTGTTCGCGGCGACGCACGTGAAATACCTGTTCGTGGACGGCGCCTGGCACGGTCGCGGGATCGCGCGCGAGCTGCTGCGGCTGGCCGTCGCGGAAATGCGCGCGCGCGGCGAGCCGCGCAAGGTCACGCTCAATTCCTCCGACTATGCGGTCGCGGCCTACCGCAAACTCGGCTTCGTCGAAGCGGATGCGCGCCAGCAGCGCGATGGCGTCTGGTTCACGCCGATGGCGCTGGAACTCTCGCCACTGCGCTGAGATCTACCTGAAGACGGCGGTGCCGCGCGTGCCGTCCGGATTGATCCAGGCGCGGTACATGCCGCTGGTATTGAAAGGCATGGCGATGTTGCCTTCGCGATCGAGCGCGATCGCGCCGCCGTCGCCGCCGAGTTTCGTCACGATGCCGTTCACCACCTCTTCCGCAGCGACCGCCAGCGCATCGCCGCGATAAGACACGCGGGCGCAGATGTCGTGCGCGACGACCGCGCGGATGTAGAACTCGCCCCAACCCGTGCCGGACACGCCGCAACGCTCGTCGGCATAGGTACCGGCGCCGATCACCGGCGAATCGCCGATGCGGCTCCAGCGCTTGTTCGTCATGCCGCCGGTCGACGTGCCCGCCGCGATATGACCCTGCGCATCGAGCGCCACGGCGCCTACCGTGCCGAAATAGGTGCCCGGCACCGACTGCATCGCCTGCGCCTTCTCCAGCGCCTGCGCTTTCTCGAGTTGCAGGCGACGCCGCTCGGTATCGAAGTATTTCTGATCGACGCGTTCGATCTCCGGCCGCGTATCGGCGAAAGCCTCGGCGCCATCGCCAGCCAGCATCACATGCGCCGAATGCTCCATCACCGCGCGCGCCAGTTCGATCGGGTTCTTCACCGTACGCACGCCGGCGACCGCACCGGCGCGACGCGTATGTCCTTCCATCACCGAGGCGTCGAGCTCGTGTCCGCCTTCGTGGTTGAACACGGCGCCCTTGCCCGCGTTGAACCACGGCGAATCCTCCAGCACGCGGATGCTGGCGACGACCGCGTCGAGCGCGTTGCCGCCGCGCGACAAGACGGCATTGCCGGCGTCGAGGGCGCGATCGAGGTCGGCGCGGATCGCCGCTTCGTCGGCGGCGCTGAGGTCTTCGCGCGTGATGACGCCGGCGCCGCCGTGGATCACCAGGGCGGTGCGCGCGGTCGTCACGGATGTATCAGCGGCGCCGGCATTCATGGCCAGGACGCCCAGCAAGGCAAGGATCGGCAAACGCATGGATAGCTCCCGTCGGCATGGGCGGGAGCATAACCGCTTACTGCTGCCGCAAGGCCTCGATCGGATCGAGCTGCGCCGCCTTGCTCGCCGGG
>CAYWHO010000292.1:0-2801 GCA_964458195.1 uncultured Arenimonas sp. | reverse complement strand
GCGCGGTGTAGTCGAGATAGCGGCGATAGACGAAAGGCCGCAGGGTTTCGAGCAGCTCCCCGCCAGCGGCGATGTCGCCCGCCACCGGCCGCGCCTTGATCCAGGCGTAACGCTCCCAGTCGCGGCCCTCGCGCTGGTAGTACTGCTCCATCGCCGCGAAGCTCAGAGCCACGCGACCGGAATTGCCGAAGGGTCGCAGGCGCAGGTCCACGCGATGGCTGAAACCATCGGCGGTGACATCGCCCAGCAACTGCGCGAGGCGCTGGCCGATGCGGGTGAAATAGGTCTCCGCATCCAGCGGCCGCGCGCCGTCGCTGTCGCCATGCGCCGGAAAGGCGTAGATCAGGTCGATGTCTGAGGAGAAATTCAGCTCGCCGCCGCCGAGCTTGCCGAGGCCGAACACGACGAGGCGCTGCACGCTGCCGTTCGCATGGCGAACCACGCCATGGCGTTCGGCGAACTGCTGCTCCAGCGCGGACAAGGCTGTTGCCATCGCCTGCTCGGCGATGCGGCTGCTGCCGGCGAGCGTGGCCTGCACCGTGTCGAGCCCGGCGACATCGCGCCAGATCAGGCGCGTGGATTCGGCCGTGCGCCAACGCCGCAACAAGGCCGGCCATTCGTTCGCGTTCTCGGCCGCCAGCAGCGGTGGCGGCAAGGGCGGCGCATCGGCCTCGGCCAACAGCGTCGGCTGCCGGCACAGGGTATCGACGGCGAAATCGCTGGCGAGGATCAGGCGCCGCACCGCCGCCTCGTCCAGCGCAACGGCCGCGGAACCGGCC
The DNA here is from genome assembly GCA_964458195.1 of uncultured Arenimonas sp. Lineage (GTDB taxonomy): Bacteria > Pseudomonadota > Gammaproteobacteria > Xanthomonadales > Xanthomonadaceae > Arenimonas. Next base: position 2,022 of record CAYWHO010000292.1, on the reverse strand, counting down.
GCCGCCAACCGCGCCCGGGCGCGTTCGATCAGCGTCTGCAATGCGGCGTCGGTGTCCGGGGCCATGCGCCATTCTGACCGATAACGGGGTCCGATAACGGGGTCAGGTACAGTTATGCGCGCTGCCGGATGTTTAAGCGTCACCTGCCAGCCGCCAATCCGAAGTGAACCTGACCCCGTTCTTGCAGTTCCTTGGCTAAGGCTTGCCAGCGTGCTCCGACCGAACAATCCAATAGTCGGACTTTTTGGACCAGCGGCTCTCGAATCGGGTGACACGCACTACCGCGCCAAGTCGAATTGGGAATTCAGCCACTCCCGCCGGAACCATGACATTGACCACTGCGCCATTCTGCAATCGCGCCTGGATCATGTTGTCCGGATTCCGCATTTCGGACACTTGCTCGATGTTCGCCATGACGATGGCGGGTTCTGTCGATACAGGAACACCCACGTCCGTAACGAATGCGACAAAACCCAGAACAACCAGGAAGGTGGCGCCAAGTCCGATCTTGCCAAGGATGTCATGCAAGTCCAGCTCGCGAATGTTCATCTCGGATCGGCTCGCCGTCGTCTAGTTGAAAACGAGAATCGGTCCGTCATTGGGCTCGTAGGATGCCGCTTCCGGACCACGATGATCTTCCGCTCGAAGCGAGACGATGAGCCGCGGACCTGCATCGAACAACACCATGATCTCGTCGTCGGTCGAATAGGCATCAACAACCGAACGACCTGCCAGGTCCTGAAGAGTCAGAGCAACAGGTTCAATCTTGTAGACGCTTTCGATTACCAGTCGACTGGCGGAAAAAATGAGCACGACTGGCTTGGTTTCGAGCGGATCCGAGTTGTCTTCTATACCAACATAAGAAGCCAACCCGATCGTAATAGAAACCAAGGTTTGAGAGGTAAGCCCGTAGATCGTTACGCATGGGGGATTCGCATCACGCCGAGGGTTGATGGGGCGACCGCCCACCGCGTGGAGCTTACCTGCCGCGCCGCCCAACAAGATCGTCAGCACCCCCAGGAGCGCCAGCGCCATCGGCCATGCCCATGCGATGGCGCCAACCCGCGCAAACTGAAGAACGACAAGCGCCGCGAGCCAGAGCAACGCACCAGCCGCAACCGAAGGCCTAAGCCGGGTGTTACCGACTCGAAAAAAACGACCGTCGTCTCGATTGGCCCAGGCCCGCAGTCGTGATGTTCTTCGCATATGCACCCAGCGCCTGCAATAACTTGGCCAGGTACGGTAGCGCGCGATTGGAACGCTCGCAAGAAGTGAACCTGACCCCGTTCCGTTGGCTAGAGTGCGTAGCCAACGTCCGCACACGTAACCTGCCATGCTTCGCCCTTCCTCCTAGCGATCGCTTCGCCGGAAGCGACGTGAACAGACCATAAGAAGGAAATATGTATCAGCGCCGAAGAACCGTCGGCGTCGTAGGCTGGGGCGGAAACCTGCAGCCGGTTCGAAATGTTTCGGTTCCAGAGCTCGGATAGCTCGAGATCCGACTCCCCCGTCTTGGCCATTCGCCAGAAGTTCGACTGAGGGATCAGCGGCGCGAGATCGAGCACGCCGTCGGCGCGCGAATGCATCGAATCGCGATACTGTGAGAAATCCCCGCACTCCCGGCCGGGATGCGCTGCCAACCGCTCAATCCAGTCGGCCGAAACCGGCTGCGATTTCGGAGCGACGACAAACATGACTTTTTCGTCGGTACCTTTGGCAGCGGGAAGCTTGGCAAAGTGCTCCAGGACCGACGTGATGACAGCGGCGTCACCCGGCATCTGAACGGTTCTTCGCTCGGCAGCGCCTTCAACACTCGTTCTTGTCGCGCATCCAATCAAGGAAATCACTAGCAAAGAAAATGCGAGTCTTGAACAACTCATCCTGGAGCCTCACGCTACAAAAATGGTGCCGAAGCACAGATCCGTTTGAAACGGAAATATAAGCCTTCCCCTTCGAAAGCGTCAGGTCTCGCTGTCCTTCTTGGCGGTGGACTTGTCAACCACGATCGTATGCTCGGGATCG
>CAYWHO010000291.1:0-2802 GCA_964458195.1 uncultured Arenimonas sp. | reverse complement strand
GGCATGAGCGGCGTTTTCTACCTCGGCGGCGCCGTCGTGCTCGGCGCGGTGTTCCTGTACTACGCGATCCGTCTGATGAAGCCGCCGTCGGAAGCGTTCGCAATGCAGGTCTTCGGCTATTCCATCTGGTACCTGATGGCGCTGTTCGCCTTCCTGCTGATCGACCACTGGCTGCTGCCGGGCGCGGGCGCCGCGCCGGCCGGGATCGAGTTCCAGCCGGTGCGTTGAACGCGCGCTCCCCAAGCGGGGAGCGCGCCTCAGCGCCGGATTTGCAGGTCGCGCAGCTCGGCTTTTTCGCCGTCGCTGAGCCCGGTCATGCCGACCTCGCCGATACGCGCATTGAGTTCGTCAACGCGCTGTCGGCGTGTCTGCTTGTCGAGCTGGATCAAGGCATCGAGGAATTCGCCGCGCCAGGCGGTCTCGTCACCGGGAAAACTCTGCGACGCCAGCTTCTGCAGGGCCGCGCCTTCCTCGCGTTCGGCGAAGAATTCCAGGATCGCGCCGGTGCCGATGTCCGGGCGCTCGCGCACGAGACCGATCAGTTCGATCAGCAAGGCGATACCCGGCTGGCGCAGCACGCCGAACAGATACGGCGGCTCGATCGCCAGCGCCAGCTGCGGTTGCTGCAATAGCAAGGCGATGGCGGTACGCACCAGGCTGCGTTTCGGCGCCGGCGCACCGCGCGAGGGCCGCATGGCCGAAGGCGATGCCTGGTTGTCGCTCGCGGCGCGCGCGCCGACGCCCGTCAGTTCGGTCACGCGCTGCTGCATCAGGTCTCGGAAAGCGCCGTCGGGAATGTTGGCGAGATAGGGCTTCGCGCGTTCGGCCAGGCGCGCCTTGCCTTCGAGCGAACCGAGGTTGACGTCCTTCGACAGCTCGGCGAAGAAGAACTCGCTCAGCGAGGTCGCCGCGGCGAGGCGCGCGTCGAAACCGGCCGAGCCTTCCTGGCGAACGATGCTGTCGGGATCCTCGCCCTCCGGCAGGAACAGGAAGAAAGCCTGGCGACCGTCGCGCATGCGCGGCAGGATCGACTCGACCGCCTTCCAGGCCGCACCGCGACCGGCGCGGTCGCCGTCGAAACAGAAATAGACGTCGGCGGCATTGCGGAACAGCAGCTCGGCATGATCCGGCGTCGTCGCCGTACCGAGCGTCGCCACGGCCTGGCTGACGCCGTACTGGAATAGCGCGACGACGTCCATGTAGCCTTCGACGACGATCAGCCGCGGGATCTTGGCGTGCGCCTGCCGCACCTGCCACAGACCGTACAGTTCGCGGCCCTTGTGGAACAACGCCGTCTCCGGCGAGTTCAGGTATTTCGGGCCGTCGTCTTTTTCCAACACCCGGCCGCCGAAGGCGATCACGCGACCGCGCCGGTCCTGGATCGGAAACATCACCCGGTCGCGGAACTTGTCGTAAGTGCGTCCGCTGTCGCTCTTCGACAACATGCCGGCCTTGTCGAGCAGGCGCAGCCGGCGTTCGTCAGTGCCGAGCGCATCCTTCAGCCCGTTGAAGCCTTCGGGCGCGTAACCGATGCCGAAGCGCGCGCGGTTCTCGGCATCCACGCCGCGCTTGTCGAGGTAGGCCTGCGCCTTCGCGCTCTGCGCCAGTTGGCCCTGGAAGAATTTCGCCGATGCCTCGAGCGCGGCATAGAGGTCGCGCGATTCGCCGTCTTCGTTGCGCGCGCGCGTATCGCGCGGCACTTCGACGCCGATGCGCTTGGCCAGTTCCTCGACCGCGTCGAGGAACTCAAGCCTGTCGTAGTTCATCAGGAAGGCGAGCGCGGTACCGTGCGCGCCGCAACCGAAGCAATGGTAGAACTGCTTGGTCGGCGATACCGTGAAAGAAGGCGAGCGCTCGTCGTGGAAGGGACAGCGCGCGGAGTACTCTCGGCCCTGGCGCTTGAGCGGCACCCGCGCGCCGATCAGCTCCACGATGTCCGTGCGCGCGAGCAGGTCGTCGATGAAAGCGTCGGGGATGCGGGCCATGGATGCCTAGGATGCCATGCGCGACCCCACCCCGGCCCTCCCCTGCTAGCAGGGGAGGGAGGGAATTCAACCCGCGAGTTTTTTCTTCACCAGACCCGACAGCGCGCCCATGTCGGCGCGTCCGGCGACCTTCGGCTTCAGCACGGCCATGACCTTGCCCATGTCCTGCGGGCCGGTAGCGCCGGATTCGGCAATGGATGCCACCACCGCCGCCTCGAGTTCGGCCTCGTCCATCTGCGCCGGCAGATAGGCCTGGATCACGCCCATCTCGTAACGCTCGACCGAAGCGAGATCCTCGCGGCCGGCCGCTTCGTACTGCGTGATGGAGTCCTTGCGCTGCTTGACCATTTTTTCGAGCACGGCCAGCACGATGGCGTCGGTGATCTCGATGCGCTCATCCACTTCGCGCTGCTTGATGGCGGCATTGATCAGGCGAATGACGCCCAGGCGATCCTTCTCGCCGGCCTTCATCGCCGTCTTCATGTCTTCGGTGAGCTGGGCTTTCAGGGACATGGCGTTCTCCAGGTGATCGTGGCGGCGGGTCGCGAACCGGGCCGTCGCCGCGTCATGCAATTCAACGGTTCAGAAACACGAAAAGCCGGCGACGCTCGCGCGCGGCCGGCTTCTCGGCAACACCGCGGCTCAATACAGGCGCTGGCGCTTGGTGACGTCGCGCGAGCTGCGGCGCAGCTGGCGCTTCACCGCGGCGGCGGCCTTGCGCTTGCGTTCCTGGGTCGGCTTCTCGTAGAACTCGCGCTTGCGGGTCTCGGCGAGCACGCCGGCCTTTTCGCAGGTGCGCTTGAAGCGACGCAGGGCA
>CAYWHO010000290.1:0-2827 GCA_964458195.1 uncultured Arenimonas sp. | reverse complement strand
TGGAAGAATCCTTGATCGCCACTCATTGCCTCGCGCGGGCGGCGAGCGCTGGGTTGAGGGTCGGCAGGGATTTGTGCGAAATGCAGCCACTTGGCCGGTAAGGTATTGATAAAATACGATATTTCTCCCGTCTCACAAGCACCTCTCAGCCGTGCGCGGCGCTCGATGCTTACGGCATCCCTTCCGCCGCACCGGTTAGCGCATTGCCGGTAGCTCGCTTCAGCGCCACCAGTGCTGCCCATCTGGCTTGCTGGACTTCCAGTTGCTCCATCGCAGCGGACAGCCGCACGCGGCTCGCTTGAAGATAGCCGATACGATCCTTTGCGCCCTGCTCGTAGTTTCGACGCGCGAGTTGCTCCAGTCGCTGTTGCTGGAGGAAATGATGGTTCGCGTGCTCAAACGCAATGTTCGCTGTCAGCAGGAGTGCGATCGCGCGCTCGACCTCCAGCGGCACTTGGCGTCGAACGGCTTCCTCCACGAATTCGGCCTGCGCCACCCGCGCGGTGGCCAGCTCGCGGCGGGCGCGACCGGTGTCGAAGAGAGGCAGCGTGATCTGGAGTTCGAGGCCCTGGAGCGACATGCCGCTGCTCTCACGGGTGCCCGCGAGCCCGAGCGCCGGCTCGGTGGCGCGGAGTCGGCCGGTTTGCAACTCGCGCTCGGCACGCGCCTCATCGACGGCGGCCGCCGCGGCCCGCAGCTCGGGGCGATGCGTGACCGCGAGTGCCTGCAGCGCTGGCTCATCCAATCCTGGGAAAACAAACTCGGGCAGGGAGACCGGAAGTACCAATGCATCCGCCGAGGACAATCCCAATTGCCCCGCCAACGCCGACCGCGCCTGGATCAGGGCGGCCTCGGCCACTTGCACTTCGTGCGCCTGCCGGGATGCCATTGCTTGTTGCTCCAGGATCGCTGTCGCCGATCGCGCGCCCTGCGTCGCCTGGCGTTGCAAGAGACGCAGAATTTCGTCGTCGATGGCCCCCTGTTCGCGTTGCGCCTGAAGCTTGGCTTGCGCGATCACGGCCTCGTAGTACGCGGCCTGCGTATCCTGGGCCATTGCGATCAATTGCCCGATCACCTCCGCTTCCACCCGCCGTTGGGACGCGTCCGCTGCCGCGACACGCCGGGAGCGGGTGACCAGATCGAACAGGCTTTGCATCAGGCTGTAGTTCAGCTCAAATCGCCCGCCGCCTTCGGGCCGCAAGGCCATCAGCGAGGCCATGGGATTGCGTAGTAGCCCGGCTTGCACGCGTTCGGCTTGCGCGGCATCCAGGCGTGCGAGTTCGGCGCGCACGCGCGGATTGTGGAGCAAGGCGCCTTGCACGGCGCGGTCGACCGTCAGCGGTGAGCTGAACCAGGGAGTATCCAGATAGCCTTCGCCGGGCGATGGCAGGCGAGGCGCCCCCACGCCTGCCTGCCGCACAGCGACCGACACGGCGGCGCCGTCCGATCGAATTGGAGTGCTGACGCAGGCACTCAGCGCCAGTGAGCACGCCAGGGATGTCGTGAGGATCGATGGCTTGTTCATGCAACCTCTCCTCGCGGCGCCGGCAGGCGCCGGCTCAGCCAGAGTTTGTAAACGGCGGGAATGACGATCAGCGACAGCAGCGGTGCGCTGAGCATGCCGCCCAGCATGGGCGCGGCGATGCGCTGCATCGTCGCGGCGCCGGCACCGGTGGCTAGCAGGATCGGCAACAGACCTGCCAGGATCGTCACCACCGTCATCACCTTGGGACGAACGCGCCGAAGGGCGCCTTCGCTCAAGGCCGCGTCGAGATCGGCCGTCGTCGTGAGCTCGCCCGCTGCACGCGCCCGCTTCACCGCCGCGTCGAGATAGATCAGCATGACCACGCCGAACTCTGCCGCGACGCCCGCCAGGGCGATGAACCCGACCGCGACCGCTACCGAGAAGGCATAGCCCAGCGCCCAGAGCAGCCAAAGTCCGCCGACCAGCGCAAACGGCACCGTGAGCATGATCAGGCTGGCTTCGGCGACGCGACGGAAGGCCGCGAACAGCAACCCGAACACGATGAGCAGGGTCAGCGGCACGGCCAAGCGCAAGCGTTCGCTGGCACGCTGCAAATGTTCGTAGCTGCCCGCCCAGTGCAACGTCACGCCGGGCGTGAGCTGGACGCTTTCGGCCAAGGCCTTTTCGGCAAGGGCGATATAGCCACCCAGATCCTGATCGCCGAGGTCGACGAAGACGTACGCAGCGAGCTGCGCATCTTCGCTGCGGATCATCGGCGGGCCGTCGGACAGGGAGATTTTCGCCAGCGCGCCGAGCGGCACCTGCGCGCCCGAAGGCGTCACCACCGGCAAGGCAGCGATCGCTTCCGGCGAGTCGCGCCAGGACTGCGGCGTGCGCAGCGCGATCGGATAGCGCTCGCGCCCTTCGACCGCGCGGCCAATCGCGTCGCCGCCGATCGCCGACGCCAACCATGCCTGGGCGTCTTCCATCGACACGCCGTAGCGCGCGAGCACGTCACGATCCGGGGCCACGTCGATCTGCCGGGCATCGGCCGCCCGTTCGGCAAAGGCCGAACGCGTCCCGGGCACCTTGGACAGCACCGCGGCAATGCGTTCCGCGTCCCGGCTGATCGACGCCAGGTCCGGGCCCGTGACACGAATCCCGAGCGGCGTGCGAATGCCGCTCACCTGCATGTTGATGCGGTTGAGGATGGGCGGCACCCAGGCGGCGGTCGCCTAACTGCCCCTCGTCTTTTTCGCGACAGCCTTCGACTTGGCGCTGATCTGGGCCTTGCGGCTTGCCACCCGCAGCGCGTTCATTGCCCATTGCGCGAGTTCTTCGGAATCGTCGTAAAGCCGCTCC
>CAYWHO010000289.1:0-2862 GCA_964458195.1 uncultured Arenimonas sp. | reverse complement strand
CCGTCGTCCTCGTTTCCGGTGGCATGGATTCCGCCGTCACTCTCGCCATCGCCCGAGAGCAGGGTTTCGCCTGCCATGCGTTGAGCGTGCGTTATGGCCAGCGCCATTCGGCCGAGCTCGATGCCGCTGCCGAACTGGCGCGCACGCTCGGTGCGGTCGAACACAAAACCGTGCACGTGGACCTGCGCAGCATTGGCGGTTCGGCCTTGACCTCGGACATCGCCGTGCCCGAGCACGCGGCCGACGAGCCGCTCGACACCGGCATCCCCGTCACCTACGTGCCGGCGCGCAACACCATCATGCTGTCGGTCGCGCTCGGCTGGGCTGAAGTGCTCGGTGCCGACGACCTGTTCTGCGGCGTGAATGCCGTGGACTATTCCGGTTATCCCGACTGCCGCCCCGAGTTCATCGAGGCATTCGAGAAGCTCGCGCGCCTGGCGACGAAGGCCGGCGTGGAAGGGCACGGATTCCGCGTGCATGCGCCGCTGATCCGCCTGTCCAAGGCCGACATCGTGCGCGAGGGCCTGCGCCTGGGCGTGGATTTTTCCCGCACCGTTTCCTGCTACCCGGCGGACGAACAGGGCCGCGCCTGCGGCCGCTGCGATGCCTGTCTGCTGCGGGCGCAGGGTTTTCGCGCCGCCGGCGCCCAGGATGTGACGCGTTACGCGGGTTGAACAAGGCCGGTTTCGGGCCGTTTTCTTGCCCCGGCGGGCCCGCCCGCCTAAACTACGCAACCCCGCGGGGGCCGTTAGCTCAGTCGGTAGAGCAGAAGACTTTTAATCTTTTGGTCGAAGGTTCGAATCCTTCACGGCCCACCATTAAAACAATAACTTGCGATGCAATCAGCGCCGATTTTTCGGGGCGCTGAAAAATTCGCTGAAAAATTCAACCGTTCCCGGCCGGCTCGACGACGTCGAGATCGTGGTCGTAGATGTCGAACGCCGCGTCCGTGCGATGGCCAGAGAAATGGGGTCAGGTTCAGTTTTCGGGAACGGCGGCGCTGACGTCGCGTCTATGAATCGCGTTCCGCGTACTTCCCCAATTCCATCTTCGCGATCGTGCCGTGGTGCACTTCGTCGGGACCGTCGGCGATGCGCAGGGTGCGGATCATCGAATAAAGATAAGCCAGCGGGAAATCCGCGCTGACGCCGGCGGCGCCGTGCGCCTGAATCGCCCAGTCGATGATCCGGCAGGCCATCGCCGGCGCGACGACCTTGATCATCGCGATCTCGGCGCGCGCGGCCTTGTTGCCCACGGTGTCCATCATGTGTGCGGCTTTCAGCGTCAACAATCGCGATTGTTCGATCATGCAGCGCGATTCGGCGATGCGTTCGTGCCAGATGGATTGTTCGGCGACGGGCTTGCCGAAGGCCACGCGCGAGCGCACGCGCCGGCACAGCAGTTCCAGCGCGCGTTCGGCCGCGCCGATCGTGCGCATGCAATGGTGGATGCGGCCGGGGCCGAGGCGGCCTTGCGCGATCTCGAAACCGCGACCTTCGCCGAGCAGCAGGGTGTCCGCTGGCACGCGCACGTCGCGCAGCACCACGTCCATATGCCCGTGTGGCGCGTCGTCGTAGCCGAACACGCCGAGCGGGCGCAGCACTTCGATGCCGGCCGCATCGGCCGGCACGAGCACCATGGACTGCTGCTGGTGCACCGCGGCCGAGGCATCGGTCTTGCCCATGACGATGTACAGCCGGCAGCGCGGATCGCCGGCGCCGGAGGCGTACCACTTGCGGCCGTCGATGACGTAGCTGTCGCCGTCGCGACGGATCGAACACTGGATGTTGGTCGCATCCGACGAGGCCACCGCCGGTTCGGTCATCAGGAAAGCCGAGCGGATCGTGCCGGCGAGTAGCGGTTCCAGCCAGCGGTCCTTCTGCGCCTCGCTGCCGTAGCGCTCCAGCGTCTCCATGTTGCCGGTGTCCGGCGCCGAGCAGTTGAACACCTCGGCGGCCCAGGGCACGCGGCCCATGATCTCGCACAGCGGCGCGTATTCGAGGTTGGACAGGCCCTGGGGCGCGCGCTCCGAACGCGGCAGGAACAGATTCCACAGGCCGGCCTCGCGCGCCAGCGGTTTCAGTTTCTCGATCGTCTGCAGCGCCTGCCAGGGATTGCCGGTGGCGCGATGGCGCTGCACTTCCTCGTGGTATGCGCGTTCGTTCGGAACGATGTGCTCGGCGAAGAAGGCTTCGAGCTTCGCCCTGAGGGTTTCGACGCGGGGAGAGTAGGCGAAGTCCATCGTGTTCCTGCCGGCAAAGGGAGGGCGCGCACCCTCGCGTGCGCCGTTCATCGCATCCTAGGCAGCGCCCGCAGCAGGCGCAAGCCGCGTGCAGGCCGCGTCAGGAAAGCAGCGAGCGCAGCATCCAGGCGGTCTTCTCGTGCGCCTGCATGCGCGTCGTGGCCAGGTCCGCCGTAGGCTGGTCGTTCGCCTCGTCGGCGCGCTTGAACAGCTCGCGCGCGGTCTTGGCGCAGGTCTCGTGGCCGGCCACGAGTTGCTGCACCATGCCTTTCCAGTCCGGAACGCCGGTTTCTTCCTTGATCGAGCTGAGCTTGGCGTATTGCGCGCCGGAGGCCGGCGCGTAGTGGTCCAGGGCGCGTATGCGCTCGGCGATCTCGTCCAGCGCCAGCCACAGCTCGTTGTACTGGGTCATGAAGCTCAGGTGCAGGGCGTTGAACATCGGCCCGGTCACGTTCCAGTGGAAGCCGTGCGTCTTCAGGTAGAGCGTGTAGGTGTCGGCCAGCAGGCGCGCGAGGCCTGCGGCGATCTGCTTGCGGTCCTTGGCGGCGATACCGATATCGATCTTCATGACAGGGCTCCGGGCGAATGGGAAAATCCAGCCTACAACCGTATGCTATCGC
>CAYWHO010000288.1:0-2866 GCA_964458195.1 uncultured Arenimonas sp. | reverse complement strand
GAGCCGTAGGCTTCCTGCCAGCCGAGGCTGCGGTAACCGACCGCGAACTGCTGGAACTCGGCGGTGATTTCGGTCTGCGCTTCTTTCCAGCGCTTCTTCGACAGCTTGCCGTCGGCGAAGAAGCGGCGCGTGGTGGCGATGCAGCCCATCTGCAGGCTTTCGCGTTCCAGCGGGGTGAAATCGGCACCGATGATGAATTCGGTCGAACCGCCGCCGATGTCCATCACCAGCCGGCGCTTGCCGCGCGGCGGATGTCCGTGCGCGACGCCGAGGTAAATCAGTCGCGCTTCTTCGCGGCCGGCGACGACTTCGATGTTGTGGCCCAGCGCGGCTTCCGCCGGCACCAGGAAATGCTGCGGCAGGCGTAACTGGCGCACCGTATTGGTGGCGATGGCGCGCACGCGCGAGGGCGGGATGGTGGCCAGGCGCTGGCCGAAACGCGAAAGGCAATCCAGGGCGCGCTCCAGCGCTTCTTCGCCCAGGCCGCCGCTGCCGTCCAGGCCTTCGGCGAGGCGCACGTGTTCCTTGATGCGATCGACGATGCGCAACTGGCCGAGCAGATAACGCGCGACCACCATGTGGAAGCTGTTCGAGCCGATGTCCACCGCGGCCAGCAGGTCTCCGTCTTGCAGCGCGGGCGGGCGGGGCGTCGGCATGGTCAGCGGTGGCAGATCTTGGCGAGCAGGGCGCCCTGCGCCGAATAGGGCATCGCGTCCGGCGCGGGCAAGGCGCGACTGTAGCGGCCATCGGCGTGCAATTGCCAGGCCTGCTGATTGTCGGCGAGGTAGTTCGCCAGTTCCTCGTTGAATACGCGCTCGGCCAGCGCCGGGTCGAGGATGGGGAAGCAGGTTTCGACGCGGCGCAGCAGGTTGCGTTCCATCCAGTCGGCGCTGGAACAGAAGATCTCGGGCTTGCCTTCGTTGCCGAACCAATAGACGCGACTGTGCTCCAGGAAGCGGCCCACGACGGAGCGCACCGTGATGTTGTCGGAAAGGCCCGGCACGCCCGGGCGCAGGCAGCAGGCGCCGCGCACGATCAGTTCGATCTTCACGCCGGCCTGCGACGCCGCGTACAGCGCGCGGATCACGCCGGCTTCGTTGAGCGCATTCATCTTGGCGATGATGTGGCCCTTCTTGCCGGCGGCCGCATGCTTGGCCTCGCGTTCGATCTTCTTCAGCAAGCCCTTGTGCAGCGAGAAGGGCGAGGCCATCAGGCGCTTGAGCTTGATCGCCGGCGCCAGTCCGGACAGCTGCTGGAACAAGCCATGCACGTCGGTGGTGATGTCCGGGTCGCAGGTCATCAGGCCGATGTCGGTGTACAAACGGGCGGTGCCGGCGTGGTAGTTGCCGGTGCCCAGGTGCACGTAGCGGCGCAGGGCGCGGCCTTCGCGGCGCACGATCAGCATCATCTTGGCGTGCGTCTTGTAGCCGACCACGCCGTACATGACCTGCACGCCGGCTTCCTGCAGGCGGTCGGCCAGTCCGAGGTTCGCCTCTTCGTCGAAACGCGCGCGCAGTTCGATGACGACGGTGACGTCCTTGCCGTTGTGCGCGGCGGCGATCAGGTGCTCGATGATCTTCGAGTCCTTGCCGGTGCGGTAAAGCGTCTGCTTGATCGCCAGCACGTCCGGGTCGTGCGCGGCCGCTTTCAGCAGGTCGAGCACGCTGGAGAATCCTTCGTAGGGATGGTGCAGCAGCACGTCGCCTTCGCGCAGCGTGTCGAACGGCGCTTCCTCGTCGAGCCGGCTCTTGCGCGCCTTGAAGGACGGGAACTTCAGTTCCGGGCGCTGCACCATGTCGTAGACCTGGATGACGCGATTGAGGTTGACCGGCCCGTTGATGCGATACACCGCGTTTTCGGTCAGGCTGAAGTTCTGCAGCAGGATCTTCAGGATGGATTTCGGGCAGTTCTCGGCGATTTCGAGGCGCACGGCCGGGCGGAAACCGCGGCCCATCAGCTCCCCCTTCAGCGCGCTGGCGAGGTTCTCCACTTCTTCCTCGTCCACGAACAGTTCGGAATTGCGCGTGACCCGGAACTGGTAGGCGCCCTTGACCGTCATGCCCGGGAACAGATCGTCCACGAAGGCGGTGAGCACGGCCGACAGCAGCACGAAATCGCTCTTGCCGCCGGAAATATCCGCCGGCAACTGGATGATGCGCGGCAGCGAGCGCGGCGCGCGTACGATGGCCATGCCGCCCTTGCGCCCGAACGCATCCTTGCCTTCGAGCACGACGACCACGTTCAGCGACTTGTTGAGGATGCGCGGGAACGGATGCACCGGGTCGAGACCGAGCGGCGAGAGCACCGGCAGGATCTCGTCCTCGAAATACTTCTGCAGCCAGCGCTTCTGCTTCGCGTTCCAGCTTTCCCGCGCCAGCACGCGGATGCCGGCCTCGGTGAGGGCCGGGCGCAGGGTTTCGTTCCAGAGCCGGTATTGCGCGTCCACCAGCTTCGCCGCCATGTCGTGGATGCGTTCGAGCGCCTTCGCCGGCGGCATGTGGTCGGGCAGCAGCGGCGCGCCGAATTCGAGCGCGGTGCGCACGGTGGCGGCGCGGATCTCGAAAAATTCGTCCAAGTTAGTGCAGGAGATGCACAGGTACTTCAGGCGTTCGAGCAGCGGAATGCCCGGATCCTCGGCCTGCGCCAGCACGCGGAAGTTGAACTCGAGCTGCGACAGCTCGCGGTTGAGGAAAAGTTCGCTGTCGGGCAGGGAGGCGAGGTCGGTCATGCGTGCATTCTAGCGGGGATGGGGGTAGGTTTTGGGTATTGGAGCGGTTTTCGGTTTTCAGTTTTCAGTTTTCAGTTTTCAGTAAAGAGCGGTGGAGCTGCCGGGGTTGACGCAAGAAAATTCGGGAGGAAAACCGAA
>CAYWHO010000287.1:0-2884 GCA_964458195.1 uncultured Arenimonas sp. | reverse complement strand
TCGCCAAGGGCCATCCGGGCGCGCAGGCGCGCGACAACGCGCTGTCCAAGGCGCGTTTCGAGTTCCGCTGGCAGGACCAGTTCAACCTCGGCCTGGATCCGGAGCGGGCGCGCGAATACCACGACGAGACCTTGCCGAAGGATGCGCACAAGCTGGCGCATTTCTGCTCGATGTGCGGACCGCATTTCTGCTCGATGAAGATCACCCAGGACGTGCGCGACTACGCCGCCGAGCACGGGGTGGCCGAGAACGAGGCGCTGGACAGCGGCATGGCCGACAAGGCGGCCGAGTTCCGCGCCGCCGGTGCCGAGGTGTATCGTCAGCAATGAGGTGAAGCATGGCCGGGATGGACGATTCGGGGACGGATGCGCTGCGCCAGTTGGCGACGGTCAACCGTATCGCCCGCATCGCCCTGCAGGACCTGGCCCTGCAGCCGATGCTGCAACGCATCGTCGATACGCTGGCCTCGGAGTTCGACTGGGAGTTCGTCGCCTGCGCCACCATCGACCACGCCGCGAATGAATTCGTGTGCGAGGCCGTTTGCGGCGATCTCGAAAGCGAAGTGACGATCGGTTATCGGCGCGCCCTCGGCACCGGCGTGGTCGGGCGCTGCGCGGCCACCGGCGAGACGATCGACATCGACGACGCGCGCAACGATCCCGGTGTGATCGATACCCTGCACGGCACCGGCTCCGAGCTTTGCGTGCCGGTGCTGCACCAGGGCGAAGTGCTGGCGGTGCTGAACGCCGAGAGTCGGCGCGTCGGCGCGTTCCGCGGCCAGCGCGCCCTGCTGGAAACGGTGGCCGACCAGATCGCCGGCATCCTGCGCGCCGCCAGCCTGTTCGAAAAATTGCAGCAGGCCAACGAGGAGTTGCGCGAGGCCTATTCGGCGGTGGAGCGGCTCTCGCACGACGACGGCCTGACCGGCATCGCCAACCGCAGGCGTTTCGATGCCTGGCTGCTCGAGGCCTTGCGCGATGCGGCGGCGAAGGAAGAGGCGCTGGCCTTGTTGCTGATCGACATCGATCATTTCAAGGCGTTCAACGACGGTTACGGTCACCAGGCGGGCGACCATTGCCTGCAGCAGGTGGTGGCCGTGCTCGACTACATGCTGGAGGGCACGACGGCGCGCCTGGCGCGTTACGGCGGCGAAGAGTTCGTGGCGATCCTGCGGCGCTGCGACCTGCCGACGGCGTTGACGACTGGGGAAAGGTTGCGGCTGGCGATCGCGGCGCGAGCGATCGAACACCGCTTCGCCCCCGGCGGATTCGTCACGATCAGCGTCGGCGCCGCAGCCTGCGCGCCGCGGGCCGACGCCGGCCCCGAGGGCCTGATCCGTGAGGCCGACATCGCCCTTTACGCGGCCAAGCGCAACGGCAGGAACAAGGTCATGGCGGCACGCTGACGCCGGCGCTGACCCGCACCGGTGCAGCCGGTATCATGACCGGATCGGCAAGCACGTCAGAGCCCTCCCATGAAACTCCAGGTCCCGTTCCTGCAACTGCCTCTGCGTTTCGACGCCGATCGGCTCAATGCCGAGGTCGAGGCCCTGGGCGAACAGGCCTGGCGACCGCATCCGCAGGGATTCGCCGGCAACGATTCGCTGACCCTGATCACCGCCAACGGCGATCCCGACAGCGACGAGGTCGCCGGGCCGATGCGGCCCACGCCGCACCTGCTGCGCTGCCCGTACCTGATGCAGACGCTGGACGCCGTCGGTGCCACCTGGGGACGTTCGCGCCTGATGCGTTTGTCGGGACAGGCCGAAGTGACGCCGCACGTGGACATCAACTACTACTGGCGCGAGCGCGTTCGCGTGCACGTGCCGATCCTGACCCAGCCGACGGTGCGTTTCCATTGCGGCGACGCCGAGATCAACATGGCGGCGGGCGAATGCTGGATTTTCGATACCTGGCGGCTGCATCGCGTCGTCAACGACGCCAGCCGTCCGCGCATCCACCTGGTGGCCGATACCGTCGGCGGCGACGGCTTCTGGTCGCTGATGCAGGCGGCGCGACCGGCGAACCGCGACATGCCCGGTTGGCAGGCCCGGCTGGTGGCGCCGAAGGACGCGCCGATGCCGCAGCTCGACTACGAGACGATGAACTACCCCAGGGTGATGACGCCCTGGGAAATGCGCGAGCACATCGTTTTCCTGCTCGGGGAGTGCGAACCGCATCCGCAGGTGCCGGCGGTCAACATGGTGCTGTTGCGTCTGGCGCGTCGCTGGCAGGCGCTGTGGTCTTGTTACGGCGAAGACGAGCGCGGCTGGCCGCGTTATCGCGCGCTGATCGAGGAAGCGAAGACCGAACTCAAGGCAAATGGCGCCGATCGCATCGCCTTGCGCAATGACGTCGCTTTCCTGCAGGCGCTGGTGTCCTGCGTGCTGGAAGTGGCGGTGGCCGATCGCCCGAACAACGACGTCGAGATCCGCCAGCGGCCGAACGCGCGCGCGGCCGGCCAGGCGTAGGTCAGAAGTTCGGCTTGTCCGGCAGGGCGTTGTAGCGGTCCACCGAGGCGAGGATTTCCTTTTTCGCGTCTTCGGCGCCGGCCCAGCCCTCGACCTTCACCCACTTGCCCTTCTCGAGATCCTTGTAGTGCTCGAAGAAGTGCGCGATGCGTTCCTTGGTCAGGTCGGGAAGATCGTCCACCGACATCACGGAATCGTAGGCCGGGAAGATCTTGCTGACGGGCACCGCGATGAGCTTGGTGTCTTCGCCGGCCTCATCGGTCATCTTCAGCATACCGACGGTGCGGCAGCGGATGACCGAGCCGGGGATCAGCGGCAGCGGCATGATCACCAGCACGTCGACCGGATCGCCGTCGCCCGACAGCGTGTGCGGGATGTAGCCGTAGTTGCAGGGATAGCGCATCGGCGTGGTCA
>CAYWHO010000286.1:0-2888 GCA_964458195.1 uncultured Arenimonas sp. | reverse complement strand
GCTCCGATTCCGCGCAATCACTCTCCCCCCATTCGCTTGCATTTTCCAGTCGTGGCGCAACATGACGCAGCGGCACATCAGCGCCGCTTTCCTGTGGTTCCGGCTATCATCGCGCCATGGCAACCATCCGACGCTTACGCACCCTGCTTCGCGGCATCCGCCACGGCATGCTGCCAGCGTACTGGCGCGTCGCCAAACGTTGGCGCACCACCCGCGATGCCTGGGCCTACATCGACCACCCGGTGCCGCATCATTACTTCGGCGAAGGATCGCGACGGGAGTTCGGTTGGTACCTGCAAGGCGCCAGCACGGTGGCCGTCGCCAGCATCGAGGACATCCAGCGCTGGCTGCTGCGCTGCACGTACAAACGCGACGAAGCCTTGTTCGGCATGTCGGACCATTGGCAGCATCCCGAGCATTTCGAACAGCTGCGCAAGGGCGACTGCGAAGACCACGCTTTGTGGGCCTGGCGCAAACTCAGGGACCTCGGCATTCCCGCGCGCCTGTTCACCGGTCGCGTGCTGATTCCCGTCGGTGGCGGCGCCGGCTTTCACGCCTGGGTCGTCTTCGAACAGGACGAACAACATTGGCTGTTCGAAACCACGGCTGTGCATATCCGGCGGATGCTGCGCCCGCTCGACGAAGTACGCGCCGCCTATATCCCGCACTACTCCGTCGATCACGAGCTCGACGTGCGTATGTACTGCGGGCATGTGAAAGCGGGCGAGGTGGTGATGGGATCGGTGGAAGAGATCGGATAATCGATCCTGGCTGTTCCAGGCCGGGGAGCACAGCACCTCCCGGCGGGAGGTGGCCTTTCTGCCTTTACTTGGGCCACTCCTGACGCGTGCGCTCCATGCGTGCGCGGCGCGCGGCCGCTTTCCGTGCCAAGGTCTCGAGGTCGCTGGGCCAATAACCCCACCAACCGCCGCCGTTGTCCACCACGTGGTAGCGACGCATCACGCCCAGCAGGCGGGCGACGATCGCCACGGCGAACCCGAAGAGGAACCCGCCGCCGTGCGCGACGTAGTTGACGTAGTCGCCCTCGGCCAGCACACCCTTGCTCCAGATCGTGCGGGCCACGTCCAGGCCGAGGAAATACAACACCGCCCAGAACGCGCCCACCGAGAAAGTACGTACCGGAAAAACAAGGAACATCAGCTTCATGTCGATGTCGCGCTCGAAGAACAAAAGGGCGTAGGCGCCCGCGAGCGCCGAGATGCAGCCCGACGCGCCGATCGACGGTATCTGGAAGTCGTTGGCATAGACATACAGCAAGTCGCCGGCGAAGCCGCCGACGAAATAGACGACCAGGAAACCGGCATGTCCGAGCGCGTCCTCGACGTTATCGCCGAAGACCCAGAGGAAGAGCATGTTGCCGAGCAGGTGCAACCAGTCCCCGTGCAGGAAACTGCCGGTAAAGAACTGGTACCAATACCATTCATCGGCGATCAGGCCATACCTGCTGAACAGCCTTGCGACTTCTTCGTCGCCCAGCGCCGTCTGGAATACGAAGACGACCACGTTGATCGCGATCAGCGCCCAGGTGAACCAGGGCATGTGCCGGACTTCGTCGTTGTCCTCCCAGGGCAGCAGCCAGATCATGAAAGGAGCCCGTCGATGGGTGCTGATTGCATTGGCTTCATACTTCAGCTGACCGATGGCAGGAAGGGACAGAAGGATTGTAATGTCCCGAATCGACTGGCGGACGAATACCGCGCTCCCGTCCCGGACCTGGCCCGACCCTGTCTTCCGCGCTACTTCCCCGCCTCCACGTACGCAGGTCCGAGACGCATCATATCGCCAACGTGCAGGCGCAGGTCTTCGCTGAATCGCGGCGACAAGCGCTTGAGCTGCCACGGGAACTGCTCGCACATCTTGTCGATGTCCGCCTGGGGCCTGGCATCGATTTTCCCCCGCACGGAAGCCCGGGTCTGCTGGCGCCGTTCGTCGCTCATCGTCCGTAGCTTTTCGATCGGCACCTTGTCGTGCTCGGCGATCATACGCAGGGCCGCTTCGGAGGCCAGCGGAAGGAAATCAAGGAATTCCCTGTTTGTCGTTCGCCACTCGTCGTGGGCCGCCGTGATGCGCTTCGCCTGTGCGGGCACCAGGGCGATACAGGCGTCGCGTGTTGCGATGGCGCTTTCGAGCGCGGCCTCTACGGCCGAAATCGACAGCGTGAACAGCAACGCCGGATCCATGCCTGGCGTGATCAACTGAACGTCCTGATGCACCGGCTCGCTGCAATCGAAGAATTCGATGTCTAGCATCAAGCTTCCATCGCTGTACAGGTAGCGCAAGCGCACACGGCCGCCGTAGTAAATCAGCGAAAGCGTCGGACCGGAACAGAATAGCTTGCGATTGCTGTTCCGCACTTCTCCGAGGTAGGTAGCCTTGTCCGATTGACCGACGAGCAGTGCATCGAGCTCATTTTCCGTGTGGACGAACTTCTTCGTCCACACGATCGCTTCGCGCTCTGCGATCAGCGAAATGGTCGGAAACTCGCCCTTGTACTTGGGGTCGTTCACCATCCTTGGCGCCAACTTGGCTGCGATGTCACTTGCCATCGTGCAGACATCCGCCTCTCCGGGCTTGCAGATATCGTCCGCGCGGGAGGGCAGCGCCAACAAGGCGAGGAAAACGGCGAACAAGAGGCGCAAGAGCATGGTTATCCTGAAGAATGGAATGCGGAAATGAGGGCCAAGGCGCAAAGGCGCGGCGCGAGCGTCGAATTCGCGGCTACGATTCAGCCTGAAATGACGTTGATGCAGGCAGGCTCGATCTTGTGCAGTTTCGCCGAAGCATCCAGCTCCGTTCCGTCGGCGTTCGTCACAAGGACGAAGCATTTTTCATTCGTCGTCCGGAACGCCGCCTTGTACACCGCACCT
>CAYWHO010000285.1:0-2890 GCA_964458195.1 uncultured Arenimonas sp. | reverse complement strand
TCGGCCCGCACGAGCGGCAAGTCGCGCAAGCCGCGGGTCAGCACGTAGCGCATGTTGAGCAAGTCGTTGACCTCGCTCGCCTCGGACCAGTCCAGCGAGAGGAAGTCGTAGTACGGCCGATACATCGTCGCGGAATAGCCCAACCGAGATTGCAATGGGCGTGCATCGGCGTAGTTCTTCGGTAGGCCGGCGTCGGTATCGATGATGATGCGTGCCAGGCCATACTCGCGTTCGACAGCGTCCAGCAGTGGCAGACCTGCGAATTTTTCTTCGATGGCAACATCGGCGCCGCGGTTCGGTATCAGCATCGGACGATAAAGCCAGGCCGGCACGACGATCGCGACAAGAGCGGCGACCGTCGATAGCCAGCGCGGGACGCCTGCCGTTGCCACCAGGCAATACGCCAACAGCGCCAGTCCGCTGCTGAGCAGGGCCGGCGGACTCAATGCGTCGAACGCGGCCGCAATGCCGAGCACCGCACCGACACCGACCGCCGATGCGATCCCGCGCCCGCCCCATGCCGGCCGCCCGCCGACGCGCAAGCAATGCAACGCCGTCGCTGCGAAAACGCAGGCGACGAAATGCAACAGGATCGCGTAGCGTCCCAATTCGCGTATCTGGCCGAACAACGGCAGTTTGCGCAGGATGTAGGGCAAAGGCGTGTAATGGCCGACCATCGCCAACACGGCGAACAAGGCGATCGCCGACATCCAGGGCAGGTGCGGCGAAACCTGCTCGGGCAAGCGCCAAGACCGCCAGACCGCCATGGCGCACAAAGCCAACACGAACCCGAAGGCGCTCAGGTGTGGCGTATTCGCATCATCGACACTGATACGCCACGGGTCGATCAGGGCCAGGAACTGCGAAGGCGCGACGATATGCTCGCGCGAGAAGATCGCGTAAGGCACGGCCCGGCCCGGACCGATCGGCTGGTCGCTGCCCACCCACCGGTAGGCGTCGGAGAGATACTGCAGGCTCAGCAGCCACTGCGGCAACGCGAACACGAGCACGGCCAGCAACATGGGCGCGCCCGAACGGAACGTGCCGCGCCATCGATCTCTCCAGCGCTGCTGCTGTCGATAGTGGTGGTGGAAGCAGAGCGCGCCGCAGATCAGCGCCGTGTGGAACGCCGGCTGCGCATGGCCCGAGAGTACCTGCAAGGCGATGACGGCGCCAGCAAGTACAGAGTAGCGCAGCTGTCCCGTGCGCACGTGTCGACTCGCGAAAAGGACCGCCAGCGGCAACCAGCACAATCCATAAAAGATGTTCGGCTGTGCCGCGGCACGTTCCGCCACCGGCCCGAACAGGGCATAACACAGGGCGCCGACAACCGCCGCGGTCCGTCCCATTCCCCAATGCCGCAACAAGCCCCACATCGCGAGCGCCGCGACGGAGAAATGCAGTGCCACCAGCAACTCCAACGCCGCGACCGGCATGCCTTGCGGCCCGGAAAAAGCGATGAGCCAAAGCCAGGTGAACGGATAGTAGACCGAGGCCTGCATCTCACCCGCCAGACTGTGGCCGCCGGTGGTATTGGCGTCCCACAAGGCCAGGTAGCCGTTCTGCCAACCGGACGCCAGTTTCTGCCACCAGGCATAGGTCTGCTCCTGCGCATCGGGGAACAGGAAGAACGAGGCATGACCCGAATAGACCGGCCAGAGCACGAACAACAGCACGCCTGCTGCCAGCAGCAGCGGCAGGCCAACAGTGGCGACACGGGCAGGAGTTCGCATCGAACCTGTTTCACGACGCAGGACAGGCGCTCAGGATAGATCAGTCGTGCGATCTTCGCTGCGCGCGATTGCTAGAATGCTTTCATGGAAACCGTCGTATGGCGAAAACACATCCGACAAGGCGGCATGTTCGTCGCCGTGGGTATCGCCCAGGTGGCGTTGGATACGACCGTGTTCGTCGTTTCGACGGCGTTCGGCCTGCCGGTTGCGCCTGCCAATGTATTGAGCCGCGCAAGTGGCGCCTGCTTAGGTTTCCTGCTCAACGGCCGCTACACCTTTTCCGAAGGCGGACAGGCGAGGAACACGCCGCATCACCTGGGACGATTCGTGCTGGCCTGGAGCCTGCTGACGAGCGTCAGCACGTTGATCGTTCATTCGATCGCCGAGCTGAAGTCCCTGCAAGGCGCCTGGTTGGCCAAGCCCTTGGTCGAAGGCGGGATGGCCGTGATCGGTTTTTTCGTCTGGCGCCATTGGGTGTTCGTGAAGCGGGGCTGAGAACGCCCCAATGAAAAACGCCGGCACGAGGCCGGCGTTTCTTCGGACGAAACCTCGAGAGAGGATCAGTGCTTGAGGTTCTTGCGCAGGCGCTCCAGCGCCTGCAGCTGCGCCATGGCTTCGGCCAGCTTGGCCTGGGCTTCGGCGATCTCGATCGCTTCGCCGCGGCCCGCGAGGATGCGCTCGGCTTCGGCCTTGGCAGCCTTGGCCTTTTCCTCGTCGATGTTCTCGGCGCGGATCGCCGTATCGGCCAGGATGCTGACGACCTGCGGCTGCACTTCGAGGATGCCGCCGGAAACCACGAGATCGAGCTTGTCGCCATTGGCCAGCGTCAGCACGACCTTGCCCGGCTTGAGGCGGGTGATCAACGGCGCATGGCGCGGCGCGATGCCGAGTTCGCCGAGTTCGCCGGTGGCCACGACCATCTGCACCTCGCCGTGGAAAATCTCTTCCTCGGCGCTGACGATGTCGCAACGAATGGTGGAGGTCATGTCTTGTTCCGTTGTCGCGGGGCGGGCCGTGACCCGCCGTCATCCATGTGCGGCGGCGGGCCGAAGCCCGCCTTCGCGCTTAGGCCTTCTCGGCCATCTTCTTGGCCTTTTCGAAGGCCTCGTCGATGCCGCCGACCATGTAGAAGGCCTGCTCCGGCAGGTGATCGCACT